>JACIWU010000045.1 GCA_014360805.1 Chloroflexota bacterium | reverse complement strand
GCTCTTCCAGCCTCCTGTCCCCCTTTTCTCCTCGCCCCGACTCGGTTGACGTCCGCGCGATTCTCCCGTACAATAGCACCAGCGTTCCCAGGAGGACTCTCTTGTTCAAGACTGCCGCCATCCGAATAGGGGTCTTGTTCGCCGTTCTCGCCACCCTGGGAACCGTCTCCACTGCCGACCCGCGCCCTCCCGTCCGCCGCCCCGCCGCATCGTACTGGGACCGGATTCGCGACGCGGTGCAGGCGGGCGCCATTTCCGCCGATCAGGGCCTCGTGTACGGTGTTACCGCCCTGTTCGCCCCCGAGCAACTCCCGCGCCCCTTCGCCCTGGGCCAGCGCGGCAAATGCGGCACACCCGTTCTCGTTGAGACCGAAGGGCGCTGGGCGGCGCTCCCCGAATGGGCGCGGGCGGCGCTGGCGCAGTGGCCGGTGGCCGCGGGCGCCCGTGGGCTCACGCGAACCGACACGCGCCCGCCCCTCAGCGGGCCGGAGATCACCCTGGCTACCGACCATTTTCTGCTCCACTACACCCTCTCGGGCACAGACGCGGTAGCCACCACCGACGCCAACGCCAATGGGGTGCCCGACTACGTGGAGGGCGTCGCGCAGGTCATGGAACGCTCGCGCCAGGTGCAGGTGGAAACGCTGGGCTGGCTGGAACCGCCCTCCGACGAGAACACCGACCCAGGCTCCCCGCTATACGATATCTACATCGTCCACCTCTCCGTGGACGGCCTCACGTTTCCCGAGGCCATCAAGGGAGACAACGAACATTCGCCAGGCCGCATGGAGCCGTTTGCCCGCACCAGTTACATCGCCCTGCACCATCGCCTGCCGCTTCCCATCCTCCAGGTAACCGCCGCACGCAATTCAGTTCGGCTACAATGCGGCGGCAGAGGGGTTTGACGCCCGCCGCTGGCTCATGGAGGGCACGGCAACCTGGATGGAGGACCAAGTTTACGACGACATCAATGACAACGTGGGCTATCTGCCCAGCCTCTTCTCGGGCCCCGACCGCTCCCTTGCGGAGTCGCAGAACCACTACGCTTCGTGGGTCTTCTTCCAGTACCTGGAGGAGCATGGCGGAGGCCCCGAGGTCATGCGCGACATATGGGAGCGCGGCGTGCCCCTGGAGGGCGATTTCTCCACGCGCGTCATCCGCGACGCACTCCTGGCGCGCGGGCGCGACTTCGGCGCCACGTTCCTGTCCTTCTGCTCCGCGAATCTACTCCTGATGCCGTGTGAACTGGCGCCAGGCCCTTTCTGCTACGACGATGCGCTCCTGTACCGCGAGCATGCGGGGTCGGCGCTGATTGAGGGAACGTTCACGATCGCCAACGGCGAATGGCCCTACATCCCACCCGACGGGGTACAGCCGCTCGCATGCGACAACATCCGCGTCGTTTCGCAAAGTAGCCGTGTCGCCGCCAGCGGCTATGTCGGATCATCCGGAACCCAACTCGTGGCTACGTGGTTGGGCGTCAGCGCCTTCGCTGCTGAAGCCATCCCCGTGCCGGTGCAGAACGACCCGCTCCCGCCGCAGTCCGCCGTCCAACCGGCTCTCTATCAAAACCTGTACCTCGTCGTCGCCAACGTAAGCGATCCCGCCGAGGCCATGCTCGCCTGGGCACGCTACGGGGTCATCTTCGCCGCAACGGACGCAGATACGCCCACCCCTACACCCACGCATTCCCCAACGCCCACATGCACCCCGACGCCGTCGCCAACGCCCACCCGCACGCCGACACCGGGTGCAGCCCGACGCCTCTGGCTGCCCATCGTCATCGCCGAGTAAGCAGGGGCCGCTACTGCTTGGGGAACTCCTTCGCCCACACCTGCCCGCGCCACTGAATTTCGGCCCTCGCAATCCACTGGCCGGGCGCGTAGGTCAAGGCGCGGAAGACGGCTTCCTTCTTCTCGCCGGGTTTCAGCGGGCGCAGGTCGTCGGGGCTGTAGTACCACGTGATGACCGGCCGCTCCCCCTCGCCGTCGGTGAGGTAGAACACCGGCAGCACGTCGCCGGGCAGGACTTGCGAGGATGTATTCTGAATCGTAACGCGGATGTTGAAACTTCGGTCGTGATAAACCGGGTCGGCGGGATACTTGTCGGGATTGGCAAGGTATTCGCCCTCGTACCACCACTCGCCCCACGTAATGCGAAGGTCTCCGGGCAAAGCCGTGGGTTCCGGCGTGCCTGTGGGCGTCGCAGAGACGGCCACCGTCGGCGATGGGGTGAAAGTCAGCGTGGGCGTCTTCACAGCCGGCGGCGATGCAGCAGGTGTTACCGTGGCAGGCGACGGTTCGGGCGTCCGCCCACCGCAGCCTCCCGCCAACGTAACAAGAAGGAACATCGCGATCAATCCCATTGTTGTGCTCTTTCTGGTCATCCGTTCCTCCACATCGCGCCCGCGCAAGATTCACGCGCCAGTCCGAGATTCCTCACCGCCGCCCCGCCCGCCATGAGGCGTAGGCCAGCCAGAGCCCGAGCGCGATGGCCAGGAGCATGGCCAGCCCGCTGGCGACTGCCGCCCAGACCCGCGCCTGTTCCCACAGCGCCGCCGCGCCCAGAATCGCCGAGGCCACCACCAGCGCGCCCACAACCACGCTGGCCGACAGGCGCGTCATGGTGCGATCCACCCGCTGCAGGCTCTCCCGGACATCGTCCAGACGCACGCCCAACCGCAGGTCGCCTCGCTCTAGCCGATCCAGCAGCCTCGGCGCGTGGGTCGGAAGGTACAGCAGCAGTTCCAGCCATTCCTGGAACCCCGACGTGGCCCGCGTGAAAATCGCGGTTGGCGACACCAGGCGCGCCGCCAGGTCTCGCACGTAAGGCTCCGCGACGGTCAGAATGCTGAAGTCCGGCGCCAACTTCGCCCCCAGGCCCTCCATCATCACCAGCGCCTTCGCCAGCAGCCAGTACTCCGATGGCAACCGCACGCGGTGGCGAAACACCATGGGCAAAATGTCATCCCAGAGTTCCGACACGCGCATCTCCCCCAGGCGCACATCCTGATACTTGTGCACCAGTCGGTCCAAATCGCGCTGGAGCGCCACGCGGTTGGCCCCGTATCCCACCGCTTCCATGCGAATCAACTCATCCACCACGGCAGCAGTGTCGCGTCGCACCGTAGAGACAAACAGCCGCGCCAGCGCAATCTGGTCGGCCGGGTTCATGTACCCCACCATCCCGAAGTCCATCGCGCCAATGGCCCCGTCGTCAAGGATGAAAAAGTTCCCAGGATGGGGATCGGCGTGGAAGCAGCCCAGGTCAAACACCTCGCGGATCACGATGCGCGCCGCTTCCTCGGCCAGCGCCTGGCGGTCCACGCCCGCGCGATCCAGGGCGTCCAGATCGTCTATGCGGACCCCTCGCAGCCGCTCCAGCGTGAGCACGCGCCGCGTCGTGTACGCCCAGAAGACCTTCGGGATGCGCACGGCCGGATCTTCGGCAAAATAGGCGCGGAAGCGCTCGGCATTCCGCCCCTCGCGCACGTAGTCCAACTCCATGCGCAGCGTGTAGGCGAAATCCTCCGCGATGGCCGAGAAGTCGTACACCTGCCCCCACCGCGTGCGCTCGCGGGCAAGCGCAGCCAGGTCGCCGAGGATATCCAGGTCCGCCGCGATGGTGTCTTCAATCCCCGGCCGCTGCACCTTCACGACCACCTCTTCGCCAGAGCGAAGCGTCGCCGCATGAACCTGGCCCAGTGACGCCGCGGCGATCGGCTCCTCGTCAAAACTGCTGAAGACTTCCGGAATTGGCGCCCCCAGTTCGCGCTCCACGCAGGCCCGAACCGAATCCCACGGCGCTGGCGCGACGGCATCCTGCAACTTAGCCAATTCGGAAAGCAGCGCGGGAGGAATCAGGTCGGGCCTGGTGCTCAGAATCTGGCCGATTTTCACAAACGTAGGCCCGAGTTCCTCAATGGCCTGGCGCACCCTGGCTTCGGTGCTCAACCGATCCGAAACCGCGTAGCCCGTAACAAGCCGCAGGGGCCACGGAGCGTAGCCGGCAATCCCCAACTGCTCCACGACATTGAGGAACCCATGTCGCACCAAGACGCCGACGATCTCCCTGTATCGGCCCAGATTCCTGTAGCGACGCCGAAACTCCAACATGCGCCTCAACCTTCAAACACCCGGCGCAGCGCATCCTCGTGTTCCTGCACGGCTCTCTCGCCCGCCGCGATGCATTCGGGGATGCGCGTGAAGCCTGTGAACGTGCCAACGCTCGCAGGCACCTCCGGGCGAATCAGCACATCGGCGGGGCATTGCTCCAGGCGCAGGTCCGTCAGCGTCGCCATGATGAGGTCAAATCCCCGCTGCATCAGGGCCATGAGGCGTGGCGCAGGAACCAGGGACGTGCCGTCGTCCGCATTGTCGCTGCCCAGGCATGGGGCGCTCCGGGGGCAGACGTCTACCGCCACGACCCACTCCGCGCCCATCTCCCTGGCGAGCGCCACGGGTAGGTTGTCCGACGCGCCACCGTCCACCAGAGTCCGGCCCCCGATCTCCACCGGCGCGAAGACGCCCGGGAAGGCCATCGTCGCCCGCACTGCCAGGGCCACGTCGCCCTCACGCAAGGGCACCTGCTCGCCCGTGTCACAGTCCACCGCCATGAGGCCCAACGGCACCGCCAAATCGTGGAATCGGGCCTTCCGCAACTTGGTGCGGAAGTAGCGGAGCAGACGGTCGCCCGCGATGAGGCCGGTCGGGGTCGGTTTTCGGTCCAGCAGTTGCGCCAGGCGGCGCAGGCTCGTCAGCGCCAGCGCCTCCTGCTCCATCTCGGCAACGCTCATGCCCGAAGCGTAGGCGGCGGCGACGATACCCCCCATGCTGGCCCCCGTGAGCAAATGGGGACGCCAGCCGCGCGCTTCCAGCGCCTTCAGCACGCCGATGTGGGCGAAGCCACGCACTCCTCCGCCGGACAGGGTCAACGCAATTCGGCCTGACTTCATGCTCGCTACTCCTGTGGATGGTGCGCAAGCCTGGGAGTTGCGCTTCACTATACCGCCAACCCGCCATCCCGTCAAGGCGCGCATGGCCCGCGGCGCCTCGTGCCGTGTGCCGAACCGCTTCGCCCACTCGGGGCTAAACTCCACTGGTCGCGCCATGGGTACAGGCGCGACGCGCTTTCGGACTTGCGTTCCACCTCGCTCACCCATAATAGAACCGAACCGCGTCGTATCAGATTTGACAGTTTCGTCAGAACTCGTACAATATAGATGCAAAACCGAATACTTCGCTGTTGCAATGAGAAGGCAGTAGCAAATCTTTACGGCGTCGCGCTACTGCCTTTGTTTTGCGCCCGAAACGAGGTGTAAAGTATCCATGGCTGAACTAGACCAAATCCGAAACATCGGCATTATTGCCCACATAGACGCAGGGAAAACCACAACGACAGAGCGAATCCTGTACCACACCGGCCAAACCTACCGGCTCGGCAGCGTGGACGAGGGCACGACCATTACGGACTTCCTGCCCCAAGAACGGGAACGCGGCATCACCATCCAGTCCGCCGCGGTTACCTGCCAGTGGCAGGGGCACCACATCAACATCATTGACACGCCCGGCCACATTGACTTCACCGCCGAGGTCCAGCGGTCGCTTCGCGTTCTGGATGGCGGCGTAGTCGTATTTGACGGCGTCGCCGGCGTGGAGCCGCAGTCGGAAACCGTCTGGCGCCAGGCCGACCGCTTCGGCGTGCCGCGCATCGGCTTCGTCAACAAGATGGACCGCACGGGGGCCAACTTCGCCCGCGTGCTGGACATGGCCCGCCGTCGCCTATCGTGCAACCCCATCGCGGTACAGATGCCCGTTGGCTCCGAAGCGTCGTTTGAGGGCGTCATAGACCTGCTCGCCATGAAGGCCATTCGCTTTGACGAAGACGGGCAGCCGGTTGACGGGCCAATCCCCCCTGCCCTGGAGGCCGAAGCCCTCTCTTGGCGAGAGCGGATGATTGAGCAACTCGCCGATGTGGACGACGCCATTGCCGAGCGCTACCTGGAAGGTCAGGACCTGGACTCGGCCACACTCACGGCGGCCCTCCGCGCGGCCACACTGAGCGGCAAAGCCATCCCGTTCCTGTGCGGCAGCGCAGCGAAAAACAAGGGCATCCAGCCCCTGCTGGACGCCATCGTGGCCTATCTGCCCTCGCCGTCCGACATGCAGGCCATTGAGGGCACATCTCCCGAAACCGACGACACGGTCATCTGCCGCCCAAGCGCCGACGAGCCAGCCGCAGCCCTGGCGTTCAAAATCACAACCGACCCCTACATGGGGCGACTTGTCTTCATCCGCGTGTACTCGGGCAGCATCCGCAAGGGTGAGTCCTACTACAATCCCCTCGCGGGGCAGAAAGAGCGCGTGGGGCGGCTGGTTCGCATGCACGCCGACCGCCGCGAAGAGGTGGACGTGATCTCCACCGGCGACATCGGCGCTATCTTGGGTTTCAAGGCCGTATCCACTGGCGATACCCTGTGCGATCCGGCCAGGCCCGTTGTTCTGGAGAAAATCAACTTCCCGACGCCGGTCATCTCCGTGGCCATCGCCCCCGCATCGCGGGCCGATGAGGCCAAACTGGGCGCGGCCCTGGCTCGCCTCGCCGACGAAGACCCGACCATCCACCTGCGCCAGGACGAGCGCACCGGCGAGACGATCCTATCGGGCATGGGTGAACTCCACCTGGACGTCTTCGTGGATCGCCTGCGGCGCGAGTTCAACGTCCGCGCCAATGTGAGCGAGCCGCGCGTCGCCTACTGCGAGACCATCACCAGGCCCGTAACAACCGAGTACCGCCTGGTGCGCCAGACCGGTGGACACGGGCAATTCGCTCACGTCATCCTGGAAATGGAGCCCCTGCCGCCCGGCACGGGATACCAGTTTGAGGATCGCCTGCGCGGCACGTCCATCCCGCGCAAGTTCGTCCCGGCCATTGAGGCGGGCATCCGCGACGGGCTTGAGCGCGGCGTCCTGGCCCAGAACCCGATGGTAGACATCAAGGTTACCCTCGTGGACGGCAACTATCACGAGGTGGACTCGTCCGACATGGCCTTCCGCACCGCGGCGTCCTTCGCCATCCGCGAGGGAGCCCGCAAGGCGGGGCCAGTGCTATTGGAGCCCATCATGCAACTGGAAGTGGTAACACCCGAAGAATACACTGGCGAGGTCATCGGAGACCTGAACATGCGCCGCGGGAGTCTCCTGGGCATGGAGCCGCGCGACGGTGCTAACGTCGTCGTGGCGCATGTGCCCCTGGCAAACCTGTTCGGCTATGCCACCATCCTGCGCTCCAAGACCCAGGGGCGCGGCGTCTTCACCATGGAGTTCCACCACTACGCCCAGGTATCGCCCGACATCGCCCGCGCCATCATAGAGCGCGCCGCCGCGTAGTTACAACGCATCAACGACAAGACGGGAGACCCATCGCGGGCCTCCCGTCTTTTTTCGTCTGCCACCCTAGCCGAGGCTGCCGACGACGGCCTCAACCTCGCGCAGAATCTCGCACGACTTGACGAGTTCCTTCATCGTGTTGTGATCGGGGTACAGCGGACGGTCCACGTCCAGGAAGGCCACATGGCGGCGGATGACCTCCTTGGCCTTCGCCACCCCGTGTCCCACCTTGTGCGTGCGGAAGTCCAGCGCCTGCGCCGCGGCCATGAACTCAATCCCCAGGACGCCATAGGCGTTGTCCAGAATCTGCATGTTCTTGATGGCCGTGTTCATCCCCATGGACACGAAATCTTCCTGGTCTGCTGCGGCAGGGATGGACTGAATGGACGCCGGCATGGACAGAATGCGCTGCTCCACAATCTGCATGTCCGCCGTGTACTGGCTCAGCATGAGGCCCGAGAACATGCCTGCGCCCTTGGTCAGGAAAGCCGGCAGGCCCACGCTCAGCGCCGGATTGTTCAGGCGGTTCAGCCTGCGCTCCGACAGGACGGAGACCATCGTAATCGCCGCCCCGGCCATGTCCATCGGCAACGACACCGGCGACCCCTGGAAGTTGGCCCCCGACAGTTGCAGCCGATCCTCCGGGAAGAAAATCGGGTTATCACCCACGCCGTTCAGTTCAATCTCCACCTGCGACCGCGCCCACGCCAGCGCGTCGTGCGCCGCGCCGATGACCTGCGGCGTGGAGCGCATGGAGTAGGCGTCCTGCACCTTCACCTTCAGCCGCCCCTCGGCCAGGTCGCCGCCCGCCATCAACGTGCGGATGGCTCGGGCGCTGCGGATCGCGCCCGGAAAGCCCCGCGCCTCGTGAATCTTCGGGTGATACGGCTTCATATTCGCCAGCAGGGCATCCAGCGACATCGCCGCGGCAATCTCTGCCTGCTTCAGCCAGTTGTTGGCGTCGTACAAGAACAGGGCGCTCATCGCCGTGAGCACATTGGAGCCGTTGATGGCCGCCAGGCCATCCCGCGCCTGCAACCCCGGGATGGGAATCCCGGCCCGCTCCATCGCCTCGCGCCCGGGGAGCAACTCGCCCTTGTAGTACGCCTGCCCCTCGCCCAGCAGGAGCAGCGCGATTTGGGACATCGGCGCCAAATCGCCGCACGCGCCCACCGACCCCTTCTGACACACGTAGGGCGTAACGCCCTTGTTCAGCATCTCCACGAGCGTCAGCGTGATCTCCGGGCGGCAGCCGGAGTTCCCATGCGCGTGCACGTTGATGCGGCTCGCCATAGCCCCACGCACGTACTCTATGGGCATGGGGTCTCCGATGCCTGCCGCGTGGTTGTAGATGAGGTAGCGCTGGAAATCCTTCACCTGCTCGTCCGTCAGCACGATCTCCGAAAACTCGCCAATGCCCGTGTTGACGCCGTACATGATCTCCCGCGCCTGGATTTTCTCCTCCAGCATCGCGCGGCACGCCTTGATCTTCTCCAGGGATTCGGGGGCCAATTCCACCCGCTCGTTGTCGCGGGCAATCCGCACCAGGGCATCCACCGTCAGATTCTTCCCGTTCAGGACAATTGTCATAGAAACGCCTCCTCAAGATTATGGGGCACACCAAAGAGAAGTGGGGCTTCAACGAAAAGTTGCGGGCTGTCAGAAGCAAAGAGGAATCTGGGTTGCCGGCAAATACTTCACCTCCTCGTAAAGTATCCGTGCCTGCGGAACATTGCTGCATCATTGTACCGCGGCAGGCGCATCTTGCCAAACCCAACTCTCCGGCGTTGTGTTACGTTCGCGTGCATTCGCGGTTGCGTCGCAGGCGATGGCATTGGCGCTCTCCCGACAACCGGCCTATAATGTGCCGGTAGTTCAGTTGCATCCTGCCGTTCCAAGGAGGTGCCGACCATGCAAGACGCCAGGTCGCTTGACGAGCAGTGCATCAACACCATCCGCTTCCTGTCGGCAGACGCCGTGCAGAAGGCCAATTCGGGCCACCCCGGCGCCCCCATGGGTGCCGCGCCGATGGCCTACATCCTGTGGGACCGCTTCCTCAAGCACAACCCGCGCAATCCCCAATGGCCCAACCGAGACCGCTTCGTGCTCTCAGCGGGACATGCGTCCATGTTGCTCTACTCGCTCCTCCACCTCACCGGATACGACCTGTCGCTGGAGGACATCCTCAACTTTCGCCAGTGGGGCAGCAGGACGCCCGGCCACCCGGAATATCCCCATACGCCAGGCGTGGAGGCCACCACCGGCCCTTTGGGCCAGGGCATCAGCCACGCCGTCGGCATGGCCATTGCCGAGGCCCACCTGGCGGCGCGGTTCAACCGCCCCGGCTATCCCATCGTGGATCACCACACCTACGTCCTCGCCAGCGACGGCGACCTGATGGAGGGCGTGGCCTCGGAGGCCTGCTCGCTGGCAGGACACCTGCGGCTGGGCAAACTCATCGTCCTCTACGACGCCAACCGCATCTCCCTGGCTGGCTCCACCGACCTCGCGTTCACCGAGGACGTGGCCAAACGCTTCCGCGCCTACGGCTGGCACGTCCAGCACGTGGACGACGGCAACGATCTCGCAGCGATAGAGGCAGCCATCCGAAGGGCGAAGGCGCACCGTGCCCGCCCCTCGCTCATCCTCGTGCGCACGATCCTGGGCTATGGCGCGCCGCACAAGCAAAACACGTTTGAGGCGCACGGAGCGCCCCTTGGCGACGAGGAACTCCGCGCGGCCAAGGAAGCCCTCGGCTGGCCGCAAGAGCCATTCCACATCCCTGGCGAGGCCCTGGCGCACTTGCGCACGGCGGTAGCGCGCGGGCACGAAGCCGAAGCCCGCTGGCAAACCCTGTTGGCCCGCTACGAGAAGGCGTACCCCGACCTTGCCGCCGAGTTCCTGCGCTGCACAGCAGGCCACCTGCCCGAGGGTTGGGAAGCGAGCCTGCCCGTCTTCCCGCCGGACGCCAAAGGCCAGCCCACGCGCAAAGCGTCCGAAACCGTGCTCCAGTGCCTGGCCGCAGCCGTGCCCGAACTGATGGGCGGCTCCGCCGACTTGAACCCCTCCACCTTCACCTGGCTCAAAGGGTACGGCGACTTCCAAAGTCCCCGGCACAACCCCGAGGACCGGCAAGGCGCGGTGGGCGGCGAATGGGGCTACGGCGGGCGCAACATCCACTTCGGCGTCCGCGAGCACGCCATGGCCGCCATCGCCAACGGAATGGCGCTCCACGGCGGCCTCATCCCCTACACGGCCACCTTCACCGTCTTCGCCGACTACATGCGCCCCTCCATGCGTCTGGCGGCCCTCATGGGCATCCGCGTCATCTACGTCTTCACCCATGACAGCATCGCCCTGGGCGAGGATGGCCCCACCCACCAGCCCGTGGAGCAGATCATGAGCCTACGCGCCGTGCCCAACCTCACGGTCATCCGCCCCGCCGACGCAGCGGAGACGGCGGAAGCCTGGCGCGCGGCCTTGCTCAACACCCACGGCCCTACGGCCCTGTTCTTCACGCGGCAGAACGTGCCAACCCTGGATCGCTCGCAGGTAGCGCCTGCCGAGGGCCTGCGCCGAGGAGCCTACATCCTGTGGCAGTCGCGAGACGGCATCCCCGACGTGATCCTGATCGGCACAGGCTCCGAGACGCACCTCGCCCTGCAAGCCGGGCAGCAACTGGCGACCGAAGGGGTCAACGCCAGAGTCGTCTCCATGCCCTCGTGGGAACTCTTTGAGCAGCAACCGGAGGACTATCGGGAGAGCGTCCTGCCCCGCGCCGTTCGCGCGCGGGTCTCCGTGGAGGCAGGCGTGCCGTTGGGCTGGGAGCGATACGTCGGCGAGAACGGCGCCATCGTGGGACTTGGGCGCTTCGGAGCCAGCGCGCCCGGGCCGGTCGTGTATGCAAAACTCGGATTCACGATGGAAAACGTAGCCGACCATGCCCGCCAGGCGCTGAAGCGCGCGCAGCGCTGATACTCGCCCTCGCGTTATGTCAACTTACGGTTGGTCTGTCAACGCGAGGCCAGCAGCGCCGCGCACAGGATCACCGCGCCGCCCACGCCCTGCCACAGGCTGACAGACTGCCCCAGAAACAGCATGGACATGACGATCACGCTGATTGGCTCCACCAGGAGGAGCACGCTCGCGGTCGTCGCCTCCGTGCGACTGAGACCTGCGAACATCAAGCCATAGGGGATGGCTGTCCCGAAGATCGCAATGCCCAGGAAATCCCCCAGCGTGCGCAGCGTAACCGCCTGCGGCAATCCGAGGAACACTTCCCCACCCCAGTTCGCCAACTTCATCGCCAGGCCGCCCAGGCAAAGCCACCCAAGCCCGAAGATAAACGACCACATCGTGAGCACCAGCGGGCGCATCTGCTCGCGCACGCTCCCGCGCCGCCCCAATACCACCACCCCTGCGTACACCACGCAGTTCGCAAGCGCGAAGAAATCCCCAACCTGAACCTGGCCCAGGCTCCGAATCGTCCAGAACTCCACCATGACCGCCGCGCCGGCCACTCCCGCCGCAATCCCTAACCCCCTGCGCCATGTCAGCCGCTCGCCCAGTGCGCGGGAGCCGATAAGCGCCACGAACACGGGATACAGGTACACCAGGAGGATCGCCTTTGCTGGCGGCGTGCCCAACGCAATGGAGAGCACGTAGGTCGTGAACGCCGACACCATCAGCAACCCGTTGAACGCAACCAAAGCCCACTGCCGCAGAGAAACGGGCCGGCTGTTCCCTGGCGAAACCCTCGCCAGAATGGTGGCGAACACGCCGATGGACACCACCAGCCGCACCGCCACCTGCAACCCCACGCCGACCCCCGCTCGGCTCAGCCACGTAACGAAAAGCGGCAATGCCCCGAACGATACGCCCGCCAGCACGGTGAGGGCAGTCCCTGACCAATCGCGTCGTTCCATGTCGTGCTCCCGAGATGCTCGCGCGGATTCGCCTTCGCGGCGACGGGCAGATTGTAATCGCGCATAGCCTTTGGCACAAACGGCCGCCAAAGGCACGCGCGCCGCACCCCCATTTGACACGCCACGCGGTTGTGCTAGAGTACATGCGTGGCGTACCCGTCGGGGTGAGCAGACGAGTTTTGATGCGTCCTGACCCTTCTCCCACCACCGCTTCCACTCTCGCCGGCGGTGCAGGCTGCCGCGCTCGCCCTCAAAGCCCACGTCTCGCCGCGCCGAGACAAGGAGAGCACCCCATGAGATCGCGACTGTTCATTCTTGCTTCTGTGTTCCTGGTTCTGGTTTCACTCATCCCTGGCCTGGTTGCTGCCCAAAGCCCCAGATCCCAGGCTCCAATGGGCACCGCGTTCACCTATCAAGCCCGCCTCAACGCAGGCGGAAGCCCCGCAGAAGGGCTGTTTGACTTTGAGTTCAGACTGTACGACGCTGCAGCGGGCGGGACTCAGGTCGGTGGCCCCATCAGTCGGGTGGATATGCCTGTCAGCCGTGGCCTGTTCACCG
Source organism: Chloroflexota bacterium (assembly GCA_014360805.1). Taxonomy (NCBI): domain Bacteria; kingdom Bacillati; phylum Chloroflexota; species Chloroflexota bacterium. The sequence goes on along the minus strand of JACIWU010000045.1, from coordinate 15,864 downwards.
TGAGCCTGGACTTTGGCCCTGCCTTTACCGGCCAGGCGGTATGGCTGGAAGTGGCCGTCAAAGGCCCTGGAGACACCGTCTTCACCACGCTGTCCCCTAGACAAGCCCTGATGCCGACGCCCTATGCGCTGCATGCGAACCACGCCGCGGATGCCAACACCGCCGGCGAACTGAAGACGGAGGTTGGCGGCATACGGCTGGAGCCAGGCGGTGTCTACTCCGGCGGCCCCAACGTGATTGGCGGGTTCGTGATGAACCGCGCCATCCCAGGCGCATACGGCGCTACCATCGGCGGCGGAGGCGGACAACTCAAATTGCCACCGGACGTGGGCTACTGGGTCAACACCGCAGGGAACTATGCCACGGTCGGCGGAGGCGCGGACAACCATGCGGAGGGCGAGAACTCTATCGTGGGCGGAGGATTCCACAATACGGCCAGTGAAATGTGGAGCACAGTAGGCGGCGGCATCTCCAATGCGGCCACCCACCAAGGCGCCGCAGTGGCCGGTGGCGGCAGCAATACCGCCGAGGGCGGCTTTGCCTTCGTGGGCGGAGGCGATGGGAACCGTGCGAGCGACTGGCACTCAACGGTGAGCGGCGGCGAGGAAAACCTCGCCAGCGCAGAACACGCTACAGTGGGCGGCGGGCTCCAGAACACCGCCAGCGGCGAAGCAGCGGTGATAGGTGGCGGCAAAGACAATGCAGCCAGCGCCAGATATACCACCGTCGGCGGCGGCGTCAACAATGCAGCCACATTCCAGTTCGCCACCATTGGAGGCGGCTGGAGCAACACGGCCAGCGGCGACGGCTCTCTCGTAGCCGGGGGCGTGGGCAACAGGGCGCAGGGGCTGAACGCTACGGTGGCGGGCGGCAACGACAACCGAGCCGGCGGCGAGATCGCCACCGTGGCCGGAGGGCGCACCAACAACGCCAGCACCTATGCCGCTACCATCGGCGGGGGAGCCTCCAACCAGGCCACTGGCGAGCGCACGACCGTTGGCGGCGGAACCGGCAACAACGCCAGCGCCTACGCCGCGACAATCGCAGGTGGCATGAACAACATCGCGAGCGCCACCCGCGCCACCGTCGGGGGCGGCCAGGGCAATACGGCCAGCGGCCCCCACGCCACGGTTCCGGGAGGCGATGCCAACACCGCGCAGGGTTCCTACAGCCTCGCCGCAGGGCGCCGCGCCAAGGCGCTCAATACAGGTTGCTTCGTGTGGGGCGATTCCACCGACGCCGACATCACGTGCAGTACCAACAACGCCTGGCTCGCGCGCGCGACTGGCGGCGTGTATTTCTACACGAACACCGCCCTCACCAGCGGCGTCCGCGTCTTGCCGGGTGCCAGCGCATGGTCATCGGTGAGCGATCGCAAACTGAAGGAGAACTTCGCTATCGCCGACGGCCAGGCAGTCTTGGAGCGCCTGAGCAAGGTCCCCATCACCACATGGAACTACAAGGCGCAGGACGACACCATCCGCCACATGGGGCCCATGGCGCAGGACTTCTACGCGGCCTTTGGCCTGGGCGAGGATGAAACGCTTATCAGCACCATTGACGCCGACGGGGTGGCCCTTGCCGCAATCCAGGGGTTGTACACGATGGCCAAGAGTCAAGCATCGCGCATCCAGCAGTTGGAAACGGAGAATGCCGACCTGAAGCAGCAGATGTCCGAGTTGCAAACGCGCCTTGCGAACCTGGAAGCGATTGTCTCCCAGATGAAACAGCAACGGGCAGGAGGCCAACAATGAGCACCGCGCGCCGCATCCAGATAGCGGCCGTTGTCATCCTGACGGTACTCCTGCTCACCGTCACGGCGATGGCATCCGGCCCCTACGAACTGACATGGTATTTCATCGGCGGCGGGGGCGTGCAGTGCCAGGGTGGGCCATACACGCTTGCAGCCAGCATCGGACATACCGGCGAGTCCGCGAGCGGCGGGGCCTACAGCCTCACCGGCGGCTTCTGGGCGGGAGTTCCGCCCGCCTACCTCCGGTACTTGCCGATCATCCTCCGCTAGGCAAACGGACGGAGGGCAATCACCCGCTTGCCCTCCGTCCCACCGTGCACGGATTGCGAATCGGCGGATAGCGCCCGCGCCCCTACCGCCGCCAGATCAGGTGCACCCGATTGCCCGCGGGGTCGGTCTGCTTCAGGAAGACCGCCTTCACGTCCGGGAGAATCTTGGGGGTCTCAAGCTCAATGCCCTTGCCCTGGAGGTCCGCCATGGCCGCCTCAAAGTCCGCCACCTCAATGGCCACATGGCTGCGATCCGTGCCGCCCTCCTTGAGCACCTCAACGCGCCCAGGCCCCGGGCCCGCCACGAAGAAACTCGTCGTCCCCTCGCTCATGCGGAACCCGAAGGTTCGGCTGTACCACTCCGCGATCTCGCGTCCTGTGGCTCCCCCGTAGGGATACAGGCCGGGATGTTCCACGCCGAGGTACAGGCTCCCGCCGCGCGCCTCGCGAATCCAACCGATGACCTGCGACGCCAGGCGCGAGATGGCCGGCCAATCGCCGGCCTGTATCCATTCGGCTCGCAGCAGGTTACTCCCGATGCCCACAGCCGCCACGCCTGCCGTGAACCACGCCTGGATATTCTCCCGAGTGGCCTCCACCGCCGCGCCCGTTGGCATGATGCGCGACCACGGCGTCGGCCCCAGCAGCGCCTTCACGAAGTCCGGCCCGCCCACCGACGCCGCGGGGAAAATCTTGCAAATCTCCACGCCCGCCTCTTCGGCCTCCGAGATTTCGCTGGCGCTGCCGCACCCGGGCATGTATGCGACCTTCCGCCGATTGCACACCCGCGCGACCTCGGGGTTGAACACCGAGCCCACGATGAAATTCGCCCCGCTGGAAATGTACAGCGCCGCCGTCGCCGGATCCAGCACCGAACCCGCGCCCAGAATGACCGATGGATCCGCCTGAGCGAAGTGCATCACCAGGTCCGAGAACACGCGGTGGGCGTTATCCCCGCGGTTCATGTACTCCACCACGCGCGCGCCACCTGCCGCGCACGCCTCAACGATGCTCTTGGACGTCTCCAGGTCCGGATGGTAGAACGTGGGCACCATGCCGATGCGAAGCGTTTCGTTGAGGACCTCAAGCCGACTGAATCGAGCCATTTCCACCCTCCTGGCGTAGAAGTTGCGCGCACCAAGGCGGGCGCTCGGCCATCCCTGGGCCGATATTGCCGCCCTCCAGCGCGCCAACGGACATCATACTTTGAATCGCTCTCCCTGGCAAGCGGGGAGCGTCTTGGTTCCAAAGTCTTCTGGCCCCCGCCATTGCGAACGGCGAGAGCGCGGCTCTACTTTGTGTTGGTGAGCAAGGGGCGACGCACTTCCGGAAGTACGCCGCACCTGTACCCATGCCGCGACCAACAGAGTTTGGAACCGTATCACGGCGAGCCCTATTTGGTAAAACAGGCCATTGATGGTATAATAGCTTTGGATTGGGTGCTGAGGTCATTGCGAAGAACCGCCTCGGACAAGGCCCGAGGCGGTTTTTGTGCGACAACGCCAGGTTCACGCGCTTTTCGCGCCACCTTCACGCCCAAGATTACGAACATGATGTATCGTTGTAGCGAGCGAGTAGAGAAACAGGTAACAAAGTATGCAACAACCAGACCTAACAAGCAACGGGCTTGAACCTGCGACGTGGAGTGCGTGGCTCGCCCGGCGCATCTCCGACGTGTTCAGCCCGCCGGTTCTATCGGGCAGTGTGGCCGTGCTCCTCACCCGACTGGCAACCCCCACCTGGCTGGCCGCGTTGACGTGGAGTGCGCTCTACATTCTCCTGGCAGACCTGGTGCCCCTTGCCTACTTGATTCGCCTCGTGCGACAGGGCAAAGTGGGAGACCTGCACGTCGCCATACGCGACCAGCGACTTCGCCCGCTGGCCGTAACGCTGGTGTGCACGGCCGCCGCATTTGTCGCCGCCATCGCCCTCGGAGCGCCGCGCCCCTTGAGCGTTTTCCTGGGCATCGGCCTGATTCAGGCCATGCTCCTGACCGCGGTAACTGTATTCTGGCAGATTAGTTTCCACGCGGCGGCAGCCTCGGCCCTGGTGTGCGCATTCGCCGTGGTCTACGGAACCTTCGCGGCCCTGCTCCTCGCGCCCATCTTGTTCGCCGTCGCGTGGGCGCGCCTTCGCCTCAAACGGCACACGTTCCGCCAAGTTGTGGCCGGCGCTGCCCTCTCCGGCGTCCTCTATGGCCCTGTGCTGGCCTACGCTCTACTCCCGCGGTAAGGAGGCTTTGCGCCACTCGTGACCCCATTCTACACCGGCAAGGCCGACATCCACATCCACAGCAACCACAGCGACGGCGCCGCAAGCATCCGTGAGATTCTAGAGTACGTCCGAAAGCATACTGATCTCAACGTGGTGGCGATTGCAGACCACGATACGCTGGATGGCTCCCTCACCGCACGCGACCTCGCGCATGAGTACGGCCTGGAAGCCGTCCCCGCCATGGAGGTGTCGTCCAGACACGGGCACATCCTGGCCCTATGGGTGGAGCAGCCGATACCCGCCGGACTGCCGGCGGGCGAGACCATCGCCCTGATTCACGAGCAAGGCGGGATCGCCGTCGCCGCCCACGCCATAGAGCCGTTCTCCGCAAGCCTCTTGTCGGTGCGCCCGCGCGTCCTTGCGCCGTGGCATCTGAAAGACCTGGGGATAGACGGCCTGGAGGCGTTCAACGCCAGTATCACCATTCCGCCCATGGAGTGGGTGGCGCGCCTGGCGGCGGAGTGGCTGGGCGTGGCCGTAACCGGCGGGAGCGATGCCCACTACCTGGGAACCATCGGGCGCGGCGTAACGCTGTTCCCGGGGCACACGGCCGCCGACCTCAAGGCGGCCATCTTGGAGCGTCGCACCACGCCCGCAGGGGCGCGCTATGCGCTCAAGCACTACGCCGGGCACGTGTGGCATCGGCGCATCAGCCACACGCGCCTGGGACTGTGGGCCTCGCGGAAGTTAGCGCCCGCGTATGCGCGCATCCCCCGCTAATGCCGCGCCAAAACACAAAAGGCCCCGAGAAGTCTCGGGGCCTTTGTCGGGCGCACTACTGAGTGAGGACGTAGCCGATTCCCACAATCGGCGCCAGCACCGCCGTGAGAATCAGGTACACAAGCCAGCCGATGACCACCGTTACGACAGCCTTGCCGGTGTCAAACTCCATCGCCTCGCGCACCGCGAGGAAGCCGGCAACGAGCGCGAGAATCGCGCCAACGAGCGCGGCCAGCCATCCGACGCACGGGATAAAGCCGAAGAGGCCAAGAAGCCGCGGCGCGCTCGCGTAGCCCAGCACCCGCAGCATCTCCTCCACCGTCGTCTTGCCGCCGAACAGCGACGTCCCGATGAAATACGTAACGACTGCCCACAGGAGCCAGCCCAGAACCACCCCTGCAACGAGTTCCCAGACAAGGTGGGAGAAGAACCGGCCTCGAATGCCCGCCCCGATGCCGCTCAGCAGGCTCACCGCCACCACGATGATGCCCGCCTCCGTGGTCGCCGCCGCATCCTTGGCAATCTCCTTGAAGACCGACGTGTCCAACCGCAACACTCGCATAATCCGCTCAACCATCGTTCCTAACCTCCTTGCTGTAGTGAGTCTTGTTGAAGCGCGGATAACACGACCTTCATCTAGGAAAACACCGCACCCGCCGAAACGCTACGCTCACCTGCGACGGAGTAGCCAGACGGCGGCAAAGGCGGCGCCGAAAGCCGCGCCGAACACCGCAGCCGCCCGCGTATCCAGCAGCGCCCGCACCGTGCCGCGAATCTCCTTCGCCAGGACGACTCCGGCGCGCACCTCCGACGCCTCAATCTCCCGCGCCGCGACCACCGCCGCCCCGCTCTGCTGCATGTCCACGCGATCCTGCGCCACGATCATCCGCGCGCCGCACGACCGCAGCGCAACCTGATGGCCCAGGACGGCATACACGTTCCCGAGTCTGACCTCCGCCCTATCCGCGTCCAGCATGCCGACGCTACAAAAGCGCAGGCTGGCCGTCGCGGCATCCTGCTCCAGCGCCGCAGTCATCGTGCCCGAGAGGTTCTCGGCCCGCACCGACTGCGCGCTGCACTGCACCATGCGAACCTCGTGGCCATTTACGCCACGGGCCGCGCACTGCACCAGGTTCACCTGCTCCGCATCCACGTCTCCCAGGTTTCCGCGGCGGATGCTGATTTTGCCCGCCACCGCTTCCTCGGATTCACCCATCGTTGCCCTCCTGTTCCAACGCAAGTTCAAGAATCTGCGCTCCCATCTGCGTCCAAATCTTGGCCAACTCGGCCGGCTCGGGGTGAAGCGCGACGATAGTGCCGTACTCGCCCACGCCCACGGGTCGCACGCCCCACGCTCCGGCATTCAGCGCCGCCTCGGCCAATTCCTCGCTGCAAGGATCAAACGACGTCAAGTTGCTCTGGATGATCGCGTTCTCGTTCATCAGCCTGCCCAATCGCTCCCAGTCGCCCTCTAGGACTGCCGTCTTCCCCTCGTGAACCAGGCGGTCAATAATCCGATATGAATCTTGAACCCGCCGCTCTCCGGCAAGCCACCGTTCCCGCAACCCGAGCAGGGCATCCCTGGCAGGTCGTCCCGCGCCCTTGTGGGCGACAACGAGCGGTATGTTGCGCACCGGAGGCGCCAGCCGCTCCACCGTCGCGTACACGCGCGCGTTGGAGTTGGAATCATCGCGCTGGCGGAAATCCAGCAGGCACAGCCCCTGGAACGCCGCCATGTACGCCGCGGCAAGCCCACCCACCTCGCCGAAGACGGTATGTGACAGAGAGTAGGCCGCCTCGGCCAGATGGTAGGGCAGCACATCCTCGCCGCGCCAGCCCAGCAGCCCCCGCAGCAACGCCACCAGTGTCGGCGCCGAATCCCCCAGACCCCAACCCCTGGGCGTCGTGGAGTACGCTATCCGCACCGGTTCCAGCCCCCACCGCAGAAACTGCAATGCCGCCCGCGCCGCATCCCAGGCGTCGTCCTGGAACCGCATGTCGCCGGCCCACTTGATGAGCCGCTGCTGCGAGTCCGCCCAGATTTCAAAGGCTTGCGACGGGCCCACCTCCACCGACGCCGTGAGAGACACGCTACAGGCCAGAACCGCGCCGCCGAACAAGTCCCCGGGGTCGCCGAGGATACCCAGGCTCGCAGGAGCCGAAACCGTTACGACCCTGCCAGAAGACATACACCTCTCCCCCCAAGCAGTAGCAGGCAACATTGTAGCGCACACCGGCGGTACGCGCAAGAGCCAGGTCGCCCAGTTCCCGAATCGCGCCGCGTCGGAGCACGTTAACGCCGCCGCTTTGACGCGCCGCCGCATTCGGCTATACTTCCACCAGCGTGTACCACCATCGGCCCGATGTCGCTAGAAGCCCATATCCGGAGGACCCCATGAGACCGAGAACAACATTCCTCGCAATCGCGCTCCTCGTCTTGCTCGTCGCGTTGGGCAGCGTGGCGTGCACCAGTAGCGAGAAGCCCGCGCCCACATCTCCACCCCCGACCGCAGCCACCCAGCCGGACGGGGCCTCGCTGCTCCAGGCTCGGTGCACCCGCTGCCACGCCCTGGACCGCGTCCGGCAGACGCCCCGCACGGCCAACGAGTGGCAAACGGTGATCGCGCGGATGCGAAGCCACGGCGCGCAACTCAACGACGTGGAAGCCGAGGCGCTCGTGCAGCATCTCGCCCAAACCTACGGCAAATGACCCTGCCCTGCAGGAGGTGAGCAATGGCAGATTGGAAACCGATTGGCCCCGAGAACATGTTGTCCGATGGGGAGATGAAAGAAGTCCAAGTCGGCGGCGCAGCGGTTCTGCTCGCTCGCGTGGGCGGCACATACTACGCGGCGCAGGGCCTGTGCCCACACATGAAGGCACACCTGGCGCGCGGCAAACTCAGCCAGTTTGAGGTAACGTGCCCGGCGCATGGCTCGCGCTTTGACGTCCGCGACGGCAGCAACACGGCCTGGGTCGCCGAACTACCGGGGATCGCGCAGAAGGCGTCGCGCATCTTCGCCAAACCCAAGGGCTTGCAGACCTACCCGACCCGCATTCACGACGGGCAGGTCTGGATCGGGATCTCCGCCGACTAGCGCGCCGCCCTGCGTCGTGCAGCGATGGCGGCCATCATGCCCAGGGCCAGCCCAAGCCCCACTCCCCACACGGGCACTCTTGAGCGGGCAGGCGCGCTCCCAGATGGCGCGGGCGCGGCGGTTGCTTCCGAGCGCGTCGGCGTCGGCGGTGCAGGGGTGGGCGAAGCGACCGCCGTGGGACTCGGCGCGTGCGTCGCCGTCGGCGGGACAGGCGTCGGCGCGCGTGTTGGGCTTGGCTCTGGAGACGGGGCGGCGGTAGGCGTGGGGATGAGACTCCCCACCCTTGCGATGGGGGCCTCCTCCACCAGCAGCACCGGCTCGCCTCCGATGTCGCACCGGGGAGCCTCACATACCGCGGGCGGCAGCGAGATGATGTGAAAGCCGGCCTTTGGTGCGCTCTCCTGAACCTGCCCGTCCAGTGAGAATACCACAGCGTGAGGCGCGGCAGCGGCGACTTGCGCGACGACCGGCTCTGAGGTCCAGTTCCACAAAACCCGCGTGGTTTTGGCGCCCTGGTCCAGCGACGCAACAGCGAAACGGCCCCGGTCTTCCCACCGGGCGGCCCTCGTCCCGGCCATGAAGGACACCGCCGTGCGGAATGCATTGTAAACCGGCCGCCTGCTGCCATCCGCGCGCACCATACCGAAAGGCTCCTCCCACGGCTCAATGCTCGGCCGGTCCGACATCTTGTACACGGCCACCCGCTCAACTTCGGACGCCAAAGCCAGCGCGAACGCCTGCACGAGAAAGGCCCGCTGCTCGGCCAGCGTAACCCGAAAGCGCGGGTGCGCAATCGGGTGTTGCGGGTCGTCAAAGGGCGGCGCGTTGGTCTCGTCCAGCCAGATGGGCTTGTTTAGCCCGTAGCGGCGCATGGCGGCGCGGGTCTTCCCCACGATTTCGGGTATCGTGCGAGGCTTGAAGTAGATGTGGAGGGAAACCACGTCAAAGTAGAACCCGTGCGCCCGCGCCTGCGGATCCTCGGCAACCTTCTCCAGAAAGCGCTCAAAGAACGGTCGGCGCCCGTATTCCACGTCCCACCAGTAGGTCAGCCCCGCCAGGTGCACCACGCAGTCGGGGTCGGCCCGCTTCGCCGCCAGATACCCCACCCGCGTCAGTTGCACGAATTCGTCCAGCGAGCCGGCCCATGTGTATCCAAAGTGCGCGGGATCCCACACGTCCGGCTCGTTCCAGAGAATCCAGTGGCGGATCACGCCCCGGTACTGCCCAACAATTCGGGACACAAAATGCGCCCAATGGTTCGCGGGGTCATCTATGGGGAGATACAGCCCGTCAGGGGGCGACTGGTCTCCCCTGTAGCCGTTGGCCCAGCCGGGAGGATTGATGAGCAGCCCGACAATCTCGCGGCCGGATGAGATTTCCCGCTGGAGGATGTCCGGCGGGAAGTAGTCATCGCGCCACATGCCCGGCTCGGGCTGGATTTCGCGCCAGTAGAACAGCACGCGCTCCCAGGCCACGCCAGCCTCGTCGGCGTCAAACGGCGCGAAGAATGCCTCAACTGCGCCAAATCGGGGGTCAGGCGGGGCTGCACCACACCAACCAGGCGCCAGCCCGATAAGCAACGCCAGAAGATAGACCGCGATTCGCCCTACGCGCACTCCCACGGAGTTGCCAGTCCCTGTCCGCACGGATTTCGCCAGTCGCACCCTAGCCGGCCGCCGGCCAGATTTCCTTGACATGCAACTGAAGCCTGTCCTGGCCGTTCCACGTGTTGACCTCCAGGGAGAAAGCCACATCCACGTGGTGCGGAAGGCCGGAGGCGCGGTCCGCCTGCTTGAACGCAATGGCATCCCAGACCGCCACGCCATCGGAGAGCCACAGCCGCAAATGCCTCTCGCCGACGATGCGGCTGTCCCTGACCAGCACATTGCGGCACAGAAAGACCGGTGTCGGATTGTCATAGCCGAAAGGCTCCAGGCGGGCCAATTCGCGCTGAAACGCCCACGTCATTTCGCGCAGCGGGACCTCGGCATCCACCACGAGCGTGGGCATCAGCGCCTCGGCTTCCAGATCCGCATGGGCAATCCGAAGCAGTTCCTCGCGCAAGATGCTCAGACGCTCGGTCTCCACTTCAAACCCAGCGGCGGCGGCGTGGCCACCGTGCCGCACCAGCAGATGGCTGCACCGGTCCAGGGCCGCCGTGATGTTCCATTCGGGGATGCTTCGCGCCGACCCACGGCTGACGCCGTCGGAGATCTGCACGACGACGGATGGCCGGTAGAATTCCTCCACCAGGCGCGTGGCCACAAGCCCTGCGATCCCTTCGGGGATGTCGCGGTCGGCCACGAACAGCAATGCGGCGCTGGCCGCCTGCTCGTGCGCCTGCGGGTACGCCCGCTCTATGGCTTCGGCCGTCAGGCACTGGCGCTCGCGGTTGCAGTCCTCCAGCCGCTGCGCCAGTTTTTTGGCCTCCTCGTGCGACCGCGTGGTGAGCAGGCGGTAACTGTCCATCGCCGTGTACAACCGTCCGGCGGCGTTCAGGCGCGGGCCAAGGACGTAGCCAATATGCCCCACCGATACAGGCCCGCGCAAGGCGCTGGTGGCGATCAGTTCCCTCAACCCCGGCCGGCGGGTGTTACGGAGCGCCTCCATCCCCCGCACCACCAGGGCGCGGTTCTCGCCCCGCAACGGCGCCAAATCCGCCACCGTACCCAGCACCACCAGATCCAGCAAGTCCGACTCGCGCACCGGACGCGCGTCCGCGCGAATGGGCAACTGACTGTGGGAACGCAGCAAGCCCTGCGCCAACTTGTAGGCGACCCCAACACCGGAGAGGTCGGGGAAGGGATAGCGGCTGTCGTCCCGCTTGGGATTGACAACGGCGAGGGCGCGAGGCAATTCGCCCCGCGGCGAGTGGTGGTCGGTGATGATCATGTCTATGCCGTGCTCGCGCGCCCAGTCCGCCTCGGGGTTGGCGCGAATCCCCGAATCCACCGTCAGGATGAGTCGGCACCCCTGTTCCGCAAACTGGCGCATGGCCGCCACGCTGAGCCCATACCCCTCGCTAACCCTGTTCGGGATATAGGGCTGTACCCGCGCGCCCAGCGATGCCAGCGTCTCGCACATCAGCGCCGTGGCCGTTACGCCGTCCACATCGTAATCGCCGCACACGATGATGAGTTCGCCCTTGCGGATGGCCTCGCGCAATCGCGTAACGGCCTCGTGCATATCCGGCAGCCGAAAAGGATTCGGCTCTTCGCTGGGGTGAAAGAACGCCTCGGCCTCCTGGGGCGAGCCGACGCCCCGATTGTACAGAATCTGGGCGATCAAGGGGTGAAATCCGGCCTCCCGGAATTCATGGAGCACGTTATCCGGTATAGGAGGAGCCACCTGCCACTTCTTGTTCGTCAACGCCAACGCGACAGCCTTCCTTGTCGAGGGATTGTGCACGCGACCGAAGTCGCAAGTGCCGCAATTCTACCACCGGATTCCTAAATGTCAATCTGCGTCCGCCTCTGGAGGCAAGACGTACCCGAGGCGCTTGAGCAGGGCGGGATCTCGCCGCCACTTCGGCAGCACTTTGACCCAGAGTTCCAGATACACGCGCCGACCCAGCGCCTTCTCTATCTCCAGCCGCGCGCCCTGGCCGATTCGCTTCAACATACTGCCGCCGCGCCCGATCACAATCTGCTTCTGCGACTCGCGCTCCACGGCAATCGTGGCGCTGATATAGGAGAGATCATCGCTGCGATCCTTGAACTCGTCCACGATCACGGCAACGGAGTGGGGCACCTCCTGGTGGCACTCGCGCAACACCTGCTCGCGAATCAACTCCGCCGCCAGGAACCGCTCGTCCTGATCCGTAACCTGCTCCTCGGGGAAGTAGCGGGGACCGAGCGGCAGCGCCTCCACAATCATCTCCAACAGGCGGTCCCGATTATCCCCGCGCGTCGCGGAGATGAGCGCGTGGGCATGGACGTTCGCCAGGGCCAGGTACGGCGCGGCGATGCCATCCCAGTCCTCTTCGCGTACCAGGTCTATCTTGTTGACGGCCAGAATCACCGGTACTTTCGCCGCATCCCGCAGAATCTGCCCGATGGACTCGTCGTCAGGCGTCGGCGGGACAGACCCGTCCACCAGCCACAGGATCACATCCGCGTCCTTGAGCGCGCGCCTGGCCGTGGTTACCATGTACTCACCGAGCCGGTGGTGCGGCGTGTGGATGCCCGGCGTGTCCACGAACACGATCTGGTAATGTGGCTCCGTCAGGACACCGAGAATCCGCTGGCGCGTCGTCTGGGGCTTCTCGGAGACGATGGCGATTTTCTGCCCCAGGTAGGCGTTCATCAGCGTGGACTTGCCCACATTGGGCCGGCCCACCAGCGCCACGAACCCCGAACGATGGTCTTCGGGCAGGCTCTCTGGAATCAACACGTCCATGTGGTCGTCCATGATGAGTGCTCCCGGATTGATTTCGCCGCGACCTCTTCGGTCATGCGCCAAGAATACCGTCAGAAGCACGGGGTGTCAAGTACGCGCGTTGGGGGCTGCATCTCAATTCTGGGGCGAGAATGACCGAGCGTCGTTCGGTTTGCCGAGCAGGGAATCCAAATGGTGGGGTAGGCCGGCCCCGACGTCGGCAGCGCCGCGCCCCCGCTGCTGGACACCCATCGCCCACTTGCGCTATACTTGTGCGCGGACCACGGTTGTGGACGTCTGCGTGCGCGTAGGAGGTGGGCTATGGTTGCTCCCATCATAATCGGAATCGCAGCGGCCCTGGGACTGGGCTTGGGCGAAGTAACGGCTGCGCTTGCGCCGAAACCCGCCGAGGAGGCGCTGAAACGTCTCGTCAACCGCAAGTTGGATCAGATTGAGAGCGATGAAGACTTGCTCACGGCCGTGGAGCAGGCGTTCGCCGATATCGGTGCCGACTGCGAACCGGAAGGGTTTGTCCGCTACGCGCTGAACCTGGGGTTTGATCAGATGCAAGCCAAAGACAACCCCGAACTCCGCCGCGACATGGCCCGCGCGGTGCTCTTGATGACGGAAGACGATCCCGCGCTCATCCCGCGCGAACTCGTGAGCAGGCTGCGTTGGCCATCTGACCGCCTGCCTGTCCTCGCCACGTTCCTGCGGAAGACGCGCTTTTACCTATCCGAACATCCAGTCTACGGGGCACTCATCCAGTACGCCAACGACGAGAGGAACCGCGAACACATCCGGAACATCAGCGAGGACGCGGCGCGGATTGCGCGCTACTGGCGTGTCCTGCTCCTGGACCGCAACATAGACCCCGACAAGAATGACGTGCAAGCCCTCAAGGAGTACCTCGCCCACGTCATCGAGTCCTGCAGCGCGCTGTCGTTCCTGTTCATCAAACCATCGGGCCGGCCGGGGCAGGTGTGCACCGAGGCCGAACTGGAAACTGTCTTCGTGCCGCTGGAAGTGCAAGATCCCGAAGCCGAGGAGCGCATGCGTCGCAAGCAGGCCCGCATGGGCTTCAGAGACTTCGCACGCGAGGAGATGGAGACCGATGCTGAGCAAGACAAGCCCGTAACTGTGAAGGAGGTGCTTGCCAAGTATCGGGTGTTCCTGCTGAAGGGGAAGCCCGGCAGCGGAAAGACAACCCTGCTGCGCCACATGGCCCTTGCCTTTGCCCGCGGCGAGGCGGCCGACCGGCTAGACTGGACGGGCGACCCGCTCCTGCCCATCCTTGTGCCCCTGCGCAACTTTGGCCGCTTTCTGGCCGACAACCGCAAGGAGTACACGAACCCCGCGCCGCTGGCGTTGCGCAAGTTCATTGAGGACTACTTCGCCGAGCATGACCTGCTTTTGCCCCCCGATTTCTTCCACCGTCGGCTGAACGCGGGAAAGTGCCTGGTCCTGCTGGATGGGCTGGACGAGGTGGCCGACCGCGACCTGCGCGCCACCGTCGCACAGATGGTAAACGCGTTCATCAACCATTACAAGAAAACGGGCAATCGTTTTGGCTTGGCGTCGCGTCCCAGAGGGTACGAGGAGGTTGCCGACTATCTGCCGCAACCCGTCGTCTGCGTCGTTCAGCCGCTCACCCCCGAAGGCCGCGATGAACTCGTAACGAGGCTGCTCCGCGTGCTGGAACCCGACACGCCGCACCGCCTCGGTGAGCCGCATCCGTTGATCGCGGACATCCGCGCGAAGGACAAGGTGGACGACCTGTCGCGCACCCCGCTCTTCTGCACCACCCTGGTGCTCGTCTATAAGTACCGCGGCACTGCGCTGCCCGAGCGTCGCGTGGATATATACAAAGAGATTGTTGACCTCATGTTGGGCTTCTGGGAGACGCACAAGGCCGAGCAGGGCGTCGCCGATGTCCAAGAACTGGTGCGCATGGATGGCACGGGACGCGCCTTCATGGATGAACGCGAGGCCGTGGAAGCCAAGCGGCGCGCGCTGACCGACGTGGCCGACTGGATGCAGCGGGAGAACAAGTCGTCCGTGGAGCGCGACGCCGTGGCAAAGCATCTGGCGCAATTCTTCCACGAGCGCGAGGGCGCCTCCGACGCCGAGAAGGGAACCTGGGCCGAGAACTTCTTGGCTATCGCCCACCAGCGGAGCGGCCTGTTTGTGGAATCCGAGCCCGAAACCTACGCCTTCTCGCACGCCAGTTTCCGCGAGTACCTAGCCGCCACGGCCCTCATTGAACAACTGGATACAGATATGGTTCAGACCGTGCTGGATCACGCCACCGATTCCTGGTGGCACGAGGTCATCCTCCTCGGCGCGGCGCACCCCAATCTCTCGGACAAGCGCCGCGAGATGCTCCTCGGCGAGATGCTCCGGGCCGGCCACGTTACCCTGGCGGGCCGGTGCGCGGTGGATGCCGGAGCGCGGCTGCCCGCCCCGCTGCGCGCGCAGATTCGCGACGCGCTGCACGCCAGAATGATAGACGCGGCGATTGACCCCAAAGACCGCTACGCCGCGGGCGAGGCGCTGGACGAACTGGGATGGCTGCCCCAAGACCTCCATGCATGGGTGCGTTGCAAGGGGTGCGCCGAGGGTGGCGGCGACCTCATGGTCATGCGCTATCCCGTTACCAATGCCCAGTACGAGCGGTTCATCCTGGCGGGCGGCTACGAGGATTCCAGGTGGTGGACCAGAGAAGGCTGGCGGTGGCGCGAGACAGCGCATCCAGATTACCGAGGCGCTGGTCCCGTCCGCGAGCCACGATACTGGCAGGCCCCTCGCTTCGGGAGGAAGCGGCGCGGGTATCCGGTCGTGGGAGTGTCGTGGTATGAGGCAGCGGCATACGCCAAGTGGCTGAGCGATGTCCTGGCCCGGGCGCGGAAGGGGGACAAGACCCTGCCCGACGCCGACCGCGAACTCGTGGCGGGGCTTGTGGAAGTCGGTGGCCGGGAAGTTCGCCTGCCCTTTGAGGAGGAGTGGGAGAAAGCGGCAGGCGGCGCGGGCGCGAGTCGCTTCCCGTGGGACCCGCCCAAGGGGCCTGCGAGCCGAGACGAGCGGGACATCAAGGCCAGGGCCAATACCGTTGAATCCGGAATCGGCGGCACATCGCCGGTGGCCATGTACCCCCTGGGCGCCAGCCAGCCTTTTGGCCTCATGGATTTAGCCGGCAATGTGTGGGAATGGACAGCCACCGGAGTCGAAGGCTGGCATGGACTGCGCGGCGGGTCTTGGAACAACCTTCAAGTCAGCGCTCGCTGCGAGTTCCGCAACAGGTACTACCCGAACTACTCCTACGACTACTTCGGTTTTCGTCTCGTCTCTCCCGTCGGTTCTGGTTTCTGAATGCTG
>JACIWU010000044.1 GCA_014360805.1 Chloroflexota bacterium | reverse complement strand
GACGAAGCGACGCCGCGGATGGCCATCACGCGGGCGTTGAATCTGATGGGGTACAAGGCCGACGCCGCGGCATCAGGCGCGCAGGCGCTGGAACGGCTGGCGGAGGCGCCCTATGATCTCATGCTTCTGGACCTGCGCATGCCCGGGCTGGATGGCGTGGAGGTCATGAAGCGCGTGCGCGAGGAATGTCCCGACACGCTCATCATCATCCTGACCGCCCATGCGACACTGGAAAGCGCGGTGGTCGCCGTCAAGTCTGGCGCGACAGACTACCTGCTGAAGCCGTGCAGCATCCGCGAAATCGGCGAGGCGGTGGCCCGCGCCCTGCAACAGCGCCACGAACGGCTGCGGCGCCAGCATCTGATTCGCGTGATGGCGGATGCGCTGTCGGCTCTGCAGGATGAGGAGAGCGCCGCCAGCCCTCCAGCCGACACGGGGGTGGAGCGGTTCATCCGAGCCGGCGGGCTTACGCTGGATCAGGCGAAAGGGCTTCTGCTTGTGGCGGCGAGGGATGGCAGGGAGGCCCGCACCGTGGCGCTGACGGGCAATGAGATGGCGCTGATGGCCCAGTTCCTGCGCAATCCCGACACGGTGTTCTCGTGCCGCCGCCTGGCCAAAGCGGCGCTTGGATACGATGTGCCCGAACGGGAGGCCGCCGAGATCATCCGCCCGCACATCTCGCGGCTGAGGCGCAAGATAGAGCCGGATCCGGCGAGGCCGAGCCTGATTCGCACCATTCGCGGCAAAGGATACCTGTACTCGCCTTCATAGCCCTCTGTTTGCCACTGTATCGCAGTTCCAACACAGCGGCCCTCGCCATGGCGCAACGTTGTTGCAATGCAACTACAACGTTGTATAGCCGGTTTTTGTGTTATGATGATAGAAACAGCGTGTTTCCACTTTGTGTCCCTCTCTGCAGCCAAATCCAATTTGGAGAGAATCTCATGGCAAAGAAGAAGCGGATTGTTTATACCAATCGCCCGTGGGAGGCGACGGGGATTTGCAGCGGGTGTCATCTGTGCGAATTGTACTGCTCTCTTCAGCACGTTGGGGCTTTCAACCCCTACCGGGCGCGGATTCGGGTTGCTGAACTGTCCACCGGCGTGGATGTGCCGGTTACCTGCCAGCAGTGCCAGGATCCCGCCTGCCAGGCGGCTTGCAAATTTGACGCCATCGTGCTGAACAAGAAACTGCAGATCGTCGTCGTGGACGAGGCGAAATGCACCTCGTGCGGGGCGTGCGTGGGGGCCTGCCCCTATGGCATCATCACGCTGGATCCGGTTACGAACAAGGCGATCAAGTGCGACCTGTGCGGCGGGGAATCGCCGGCATGTGTGGACATCTGTCCGTCGCATGTGCTGGACGCGCTGACCGACGAGGAGGTATCCGAGCACAATCGCCTGCGCTTTGCGGCGCTGCTGGCCGCGAGCGACGAGTTGCGACGCAACACCCCCAGCGGCGAGGGGCCAGTCCTGAAACGACTTGAGAAGAGGGGGTAGGCATCATGGCGAAGAAGAACTCGTATGCGGGCAAGATTCTGCGGGTGGATTTGAGCACCGGAGCCATTACGACGCAGGAACTGGGCCCCGAATATACGGATTTGTTCCTGGGGGGGCGCGGCATCGCGTCCAAGATTCTCTACGAGGAGGTTCCACCCGAGGTGGAGCCTTTTGACCCCGCGAACAGGCTGATTTTCTCACCCGGCGCCCTCATCGGGACGGGGGTGCCCGCGGCCAGTCGCACGACGGTTGCCGCGCGGTCGCCGCTGACGAACATGCACGGCGATGGCCACTCGGGCGCGTCATGGGGGGCGGAACTCAAGCGCGCGGGGTACGACGTGCTCATCTTCCAGGGCAAGGCCGAGAGGCCGGTGTACCTGTATGTTGACAACGACACGGTTGAGATTCGCGACGCGAGCCACCTGCGGGGTCAGTTCACGTCGGCGGTGCACAGTTGGGCGCGCACGACCTTCGGCGCCGATGTGTGCACAGTGAGCATCGGCCCGGCAGGCGAGAACCTGGTGCGGCTGGCCGGCGTGTACCACAACGGGGCCGACAAGGGCGTGAGCGCGCGGTGCGGCCTTGGTGCCGTGATGGGCTCCAAGAACCTGAAGGCCATCGTAACACGGGGCACCGGCGACATCGGCGTGGCCGACATCGCGGCGCTGAAGGCGGCGTACAAGGACTACCTGGATACCATCGCCGTGGACCCCTACGTGCCGCCGGCGACGAAGTACGGGACGTGCCGCTTCATGGGCCACCGCGTGAAGTTCGGTATCCACGGCGCGGAGAACTGGCGCTACGGCGCGTATCATTGGGAGACGCTGGATCCGGAGATTTTCCGCTCGGACTATCAGGTCAAGGCGGGGGCGTGCCTGGCGTGCCCGGTGCGCTGCCGCCGCGACTATCGGGTGCGCACAGGTCCCTACGCGGGCGTTACGGCCAAACTGGAATGGGAGACCATCGCCCGCTCCATGACGTGCGGCGTTACGAACCCAGAGGCGGTCATCGCCTGGTCCAATCAGTGCAACCACTACGGCCTGGACACCGAAGGCACGGGCGATACCATTGCCTTCGCCATGGAGTGCTTTGAAAACGGGATCTTGACCGAGAAGGAGACCGAGGGTCTCAGGCTGGAGTTTGGCAACGAGGCGGCCTGGCTGGAACTGACGCGGCGGATCGCGCTGCGGCAGGGCGAATTGGCCAACATTCTGGCGGAGGGCACCAAGCGGGCGGCGGCCAAGATCGGGCGGGGCAGCGAGCGTTTCGCCATGCACGTGAAGGGCGGCGAGATGACGGCAGGCGACCCGCGCGGGATGCCGGTTCGGGCGGTGTCCTACGCCACATCCACGCGCGGGAGCGATCACCTGCGCTCCAACCCGTACATTGAGGAGATCATGCGGCCCGAAGAGGCGCTCCAGTGGTTCGGCTCCGAGGAGGCGGCCGACATCAAGCAAGGGGTGCGCGGCAAGGGCAGGATGCTGAAGTTCAGCGAAGACTTCGTTACCATCGGCGACATCTTGGGCCTGTGCAAGTTCGCGTACTACCGTTCGGCCACGTTCCCGTACCTGTACCGCAAGGGCGTGCACCTGGCCACGCGATTCTACAACGCCTGCACGGGGCGCAACCTGAGCGAAGAAGAGATGCTCATGGCGGGCGAGCGCACGTTCAACGTGGAGAAGGCGTACAACACGCGGTGCGGTGCGACCCGCGCCGACGACGTGATCCCGCGGCGCTTCTTTGAGGAGCCGCTGCTGGGCGGAGGCCCGAGCGGCGGGGCCGTCGTTGACTTGGAGAAGTTTGACGCCATCCTGGACGAGTACTATGAGGACCGTCGGTGGGATCCCGACACGGGGCTGCCCACCCGCGCGGGCCTGGAACGGCTGGGGCTGAACGCCATCGCCGACGACCTGGAAGCCCGCGGCAAACTTCCGGTATCGGACTGCGGCAAGGTTGAGTGAGCAGCGACGCACGGTAAACCTGTCGGTTCACCTGTACCCGCCGCTCAACGGCACGGCGGGGCAGGATCGGGTGCAAGTTGCGCTGGAGGCGCCCGCGACGGTGGGCGATGTGCTGGACGCCCTGGTGGCGCGGTACGGGGCCGAGATGCGGCGCTACCTGTATGACGCGAGCGGGCACGTCGTACCGGCGTGGACGGCTTTCGTGGGCGATGCGCCGGTCCAGTTGAATCGCGACGAGGCGCTTCGGACGCCGGTTGGCGATGGGGACGAAATCGCGCTGATTCTGAACCTGGCCGGCGGATAACAATTCCATAGTATCCTCAATTGCGCACCGCAGCAGGTGCGAACGGAAAGGAGATGGACAATGGCAGTCATCCACGTTCCTTACGGCGTGAAGGGGGTTCTTGACCTGGAGGTGCCGGACAAGAATCTTGTCCTGAACACCGACGTGCCGTTTCCCGGCGAGATGCCAAACCTCAATGACGCCATCCTGGCGGCGCTGGAGAACCCGGTTGCCGGCCCGCCATTCTCCGAGCGCCTGCGCAAGGCGAACCGCGTTGTCATCCTCGTGGACAATTTTGCCCGCCTGACCCCCGCGTACAAACTTCTGCCGCCCATCCTGGAGAAGATCAAAGAAGCCGGCAAGTACGTGGAGATTCTCATTGCCAGCGGCGCGCTCCGCGAAATGAGCGAGAGCGAGTTGGAGCGCAAGTTGGGCAAGGAGATTCTGTCGTCGGGCATTCCCATAGTGGTGAGCAAGGCGCGCGAGACGTGGGACTTTGAGTTCGTGGGCGTTACCAGTTACGGGTCGCCCATCAGCGTGCACAAGCGGTTCCTAGCGGCGGACTTCCGGCTGGCGGTAACGATGACGCAGGCGACGCTGTGGGGCTACGGCGGCGGCGGGAGCATGATTCTGCCCGGCGTGAGTTCCTTTGAGACCATTGAGTGGCACCACCGCCTGATGACCTCGCCGACGATGAAAGTGGGGTACGAGCCGCCGCTCAACCGTTTCCGGGAGGACATTGAGGAGGCGATGGCGCTGGCGCGGCTGGATATGTCGCTGCTGGCCATCTTTAACCCCAAGATGGAACTGATAGACCTGACGGCGGGCGATACCCTGGCGGCGCACCGCGCCTCGGTCCAGAAGTACAACGCGCGCTACGCATTTGACCCCGCGAAGATTCCAGGCGGCGCGCTGGACGTGGGCATCAGCGGCTCGTTCCCGGGCGACCGCTTCTTCGCCCATGCGTGCTGGCCCATTGCCAACCTGGATCCGTTCGTGCGCGACGGCGGCACCATCATCGTGGCGACTCCGGTGCCCGGCGGGCTGGCCCACTACGCCTACGCCAAGGACTACATGCCGCCGACCAGGGATGCGATGCGCCGCCTGTACGACGACGTGTTCTACGGCAAGCAGGCCCTGTGGCACGCGTGCTTGTGGCTGCCGGTCATTGAGGTCATGGCGCGCAAGGAGGTTATCGTCGTTACCGAGCCGGAGCGCCTGCCTGACTTTGAGATCGTGAAGATACCGGCGGTTACTTCGCTGCAAGAGGCGTGGGAGCGCGTGAGGGACAAGTACGGGCCCGATGTGAAGGTGGGCCACTTCCCGTATGGCAAATGGATCGTTACCGGCAGGGGCGCCGACGGGAAACTCTAGGCGAATTCACGGTTGAGGAGCGCGATGCGCCTTCGGTTTGATGACAAGGTAATGGGGTTGTTGGAAGGGGCCATTGACCTGCACATTCACTCGGCCCCGGACGTGTATCCCCGCATTCTGAACGATGTGGAACTGGCCCAGCAGGCCAAGGAAATGGGGATGCGGGCGATACTGGTGAAGAACCACTTCGTGGAGACAGCCAGTCGGGCCCAGGTGGCGTCGGAGGTAGCGGGCTTTCCTGTGTTCGGCGGCATTGCCCTGAACCTGACGGTGGGCGGGCTGAACCCTCATGCTGTGGACGTGGCGCTGAAGTTGGGGGCGAAGGTGGTGTGGATGCCCACGCTCCACGCGCAGAAGTTCATTGAGAACAAGAGCCACGTGGCGAACCTGGCGGCGCAGTTGGGCGAGGACATCCAGGGAATCTTCATCCTCAAGCCGGACGGGAGCCTGAAGGACGAGGTGTATCCCATCCTGGACCTCATCGCGAAATGGGACGTGATGCTGGCGACGGGCCATATCACCATCCAGGAGGCGATGGTGCTTGTGCGGGCGGCGGCGGAGCGCGGCGTGCGCAAGATCGTCGTTACGCACCCGTGCGCCAGTTTCGTGGCCTACAGCGTGGAGGACATGAAGGCCATCCTGGACGCGGGGGCCACGTACCTGGAGCACGTGTACAACGACACGACGCGCCAGGTGGCCCACCCCATCAAGGTGGTGGATTTGTACAACGCCATCAAGGCTATCGGGCCGGCGCATTGCATCATGTCCACCGATTCGGGGCAGTGGCTCAATCCGGTGCCGGCGCAGCAGATGGGGATTTACATCAAAGATATGCTGAATCTGGGCCTGTCGGAGCGCGACATCCGCACGATGGTGGCCGACAATCCGGCGCGGGCGTTGGGCCTCTAGCCGGACGAGAAATACGAGACTGGGGGAGACTATGGCAAGAGTTGGGTTCATCGGTCTTGGGCAGATGGGCAAGTGGATGGCCCTGAATGTCTTGAAGGCGGGGTTTGACCTGACCGTGTATGACATCAGCGAGGCGGCGGTCAATGCCCTCAAGGAGGCCGGCGCGAAGGCTGCGCGGTCGCCCAAAGAGATGGCGGGGCAGGTGGATTGGGTGTTCCTGAGCCTGCCCAACACCCAAGTGGTGGAGAGCGTGCTTTTCGGCGCCGACGGAATCGCGGAGGGGGCGAAGGCCGGGCTTATCGTCGTGGACCTGAGCACCATCGGGTACATGGCGACGCTGGGGTTCGCCGAGCGCCTGGCGCAGCAAGGGGTGGTCTTCGTGGACGCGCCGGTGTCGGGCATGGAGGCGCGGGCGAAGGACGGCACGCTGACCGTGATGTTCGGGGGCGATGAGGCGGTCTTCCAGACGGTGTATCCGGTGTTCCAGGCCATCGGCAATACCATTATCCACATGGGCAAGGTGGGCAGCGGCCAGTTGACGAAACTCATCAACCAGTTGCTGTTCAACACGGCCTGCGCGGCGATGGCGGAGATTCTGCCGATGGCGGTGAAACTGGGGCTGGACCCGGAGAAGATCGCGCAGGTTATCGTAACCGGCACGGGGCGGAGTTTCGCCGTGGAGTTCTTCACGCCGCGCATTCTGGGCAACAAGTTTGACGAGGGCTATCCGCTGAAGCACGCGTACAAGGACATGATCAGCGCGGCGGAGATCAGCGCGCACCAGAGGATTCCGCTGCCTATGGTGCACGCCGCGACGACGACGTACCAGATGGCGCTGGCCCAGGGGTTGGGCGACGAGGACAAAGGGGCCATGATCAAGGTCTTTGAGCGCATTCTGGGTGTGGAATTCCGCAAGAGGAAAGGGTAGCGCCATGGCGGAGCACCGGGGCCGACCGGAAGAGATCACTGAAGCCTACTACCGCGGGCTGATGCACGCGGTGGGCTACCGCAAGCAGGATTTGGACAAGCCGCAGATCGCCGTGGTGAATTCGTGGACCGACGTGAACCCGGGCCACTTGCCGCTGAAGGACCTGAGCCAGCGGGTCAAGGAGGGCATCTGGGCGGCGGGCGGCTCGCCGGGTGAGTTCAACGTGCCTGCGCCGTGCGACGGCATGGCGCAGGGGCCGGGCCAGCACTTCATCCTGCCCCAGCGCGACCTCATCGCAGGCTCCATTGAGGCCATGGTGCGCGCGCACGGGTTCCAGGGGATGGTGATGCTGGCGTCGTGCGACAAGATCATCCCCGGCATGGTGATGGCCGCGATTCGCCTGAACATCCCTACTCTGTTCATTACTGCCGGCGCCATGCTGCCCTACCGCATGGGCAACCGCACCGTGGTTACCTCGGATTTGAAAGAAGCCATCGGCAAGCGGCGGACGGGGGAGATAGACGACGCGACCTTTGAGGACTGGCAGGAGCACTTCTGCGCTTCGTGTGGGACGTGCTCCATGATGGGCACGGCCAACACGATGGGCTGCTTCCTGGAGGCGACGGGCCTCGCGCCGTTCGGTTCGGCGACCATGCTGACCTTTGACGCGGCCAAGTCGCGGCAGGCGCGGGATGTGGGCGAGCGTATCGTGGCGCTGGTGCGCGAGCGCAGGCCCTTCGGCGAGTTCTTCACGCGGGCCAATCTGGAGAACGGCATCAAGTACATCTCCGCGTCGGGTGGTTCCACCAACGCCATTCTGCACACGCTGGCCTTCGCGTCGCTGATGGGCATTGACTTGGATTTGGCGGCCTTTGACCGGCTGCAGGCGTCGGTGCCGGTGGTGGCGAAGTTCAAGCCCTCGGCGCAGTACAACATGGACGACTATCACATGGCGGGAGGGGTGCGCGCGCTGCTGGGCGTCATCCGCGACTGGCTGGATTTGAGCGTGCCAATGGCGATGGGGGGCACGTTGGGCGGCGCGCTTCGTGCTGCGCCTCGGCCCGACGGCGTGGTGATTCGGCCCGCGACGGAGCCGCTTGCGCCCAACGGGTGCTTTGGGATTCTGCGGGGCAACCTGGCCCCACTGGGGGCGGTGGTCAAGAAGACCGGCGTGGAGCCGAGTATGCTGGTGCATCGGGGCCCCGCGGTGGTCTTTGATTCGGAAGAGGACGTGCGCGAGTTCATGCTGACCAAAGAGGTGCGCCCGGGCTCGGTGCTGGTGGTGCGGTACGAGGGGCCGAAGGGCGGGCCGGGGATGCGCGAACTGTCCATCCCTGCGGCGATGCTCGTGGGGATGGGGCTGCACACGTCGGTAGCGATGATCACGGACGGACGGTTTTCGGGGGCGACACGCGGGCCTTGCGTGGGGCACATCTGCCCGGAAGCCTGGGACGGCGGGCCGCTGGCCTACGTGCGCGATGGCGATATGGTAGAGATCAACGTGCCCGAGGGGCGGTTGACCCTGCTGATCTCAGACGAGGAACTGCGCGACAGGCAGAAGTTACCGTTGGCGCGCCCCGATCATCCGGCGCCTGGGGTATTGGCCGCCTACCGCGAAAGGGTGCGTGGTGCAGAAACGGGCGCCGTGTGGCTTTAGTCATTCGGTTGTGGAGCCAAAGGCGCGTGATTGCGGAAAGGGGGTGATAGAATCCCTGTAGTTTGAACCCTCGTCGGCAACTGGAGTAAGGATTATTCAAGCGAAAGGAAGGTGACAAGGTATGTCTGGAGGCGAGTTCTATCGCGCAAGCAGTGTGCAAGAGGCCCTAGACCTGCTCGCCAAGTACGGGGCGAAGGCCCATGTTCTGGCTGGCGGCACCGACATCATGGTCAAAGTCAACCGCCGCCAACTTGCCCCCGAAGTCCTCGTGTACATTGGCGAGTGCGGCCTCAACTACATCAAAGACCTGGGGGACAAGGTCGTGATCGGGGGCGCGACTCCCTTCGCCGAGATACTCCGATCCGACGTCGTCAAGCAGAAACTGCCCTTGTTGGCCGAGGCCGTGAAGCACATCGGAACGCCCGCCATTCGCAACGCGGGCACCATCGGCGGCAACCTGGTAACGGCGTCGCCCGCGGCGGACTCGTCGGTGCCTCTCCTGGCGCTGGGCGCTTCGGTGAAACTGGCGTCCAAGTCGGGCGAGCGCGTGGTGCCGCTGGAGGAGTTCTTCAGGGGCCCCGGCGAAACCGTTCGCAAGCCGGATGAGTTGCTGGTGGAAGTGATCGTCCCCGTGCCCGACAAGGACTTGAAATTCGCCTACCACAAGATCGGGCGGAGGAAAGCCGGTACGCTGTCGGTGGTTGCGGGTGCGGTCGTCTTCAAGGCGGAAGGGGCGCCGCGCGGCACGGCGCTGGCGCGCGATCAGGCGTGCTACTTTGAGAAATGCACTCAGGCGCGCGTCGTGCTGAATGCTGTTGCGCCCACGCCGCTTGTGGCCAAGAGGGCATCGGCATTGCTGGAGGGGAGCGCGCTGGATGCCGAACTGATCGCCAAGATCGCCAAGACCGCAGCCGAGGAGACATCGCCCATTGACGACGTGCGTGCCTCCGCGTGGTACCGGCGTCAGGCCAGCGAGGGGCTTGTCAAGAGCCTCCTTGAGCGGATTGTAGCGTAGAAAGGGGTGGCTTCCATGTACACATTGGAATTGAAAGTCAACGGTCGGGCTTACAAGGTAGAGGTGAAGGCCACGACGACCCTGCTGCAGGTGCTGCGGGAGAAGTTGGGCATTACCAGCCCGAAGATCGGTTGCGAGACCGGCGACTGCGGCGCGTGCTCGGTTTTGGTGAACGGCAAGTTGGTCAAGGCCTGCATCACCAACGCGCTGACCGTGCAGGGCAAGGAAGTGTTGACGGTTGAGGGGCTTGGACGGCCCGGAGCCCTCCATCCCCTGCAGTTGGCCTTCCATGAGCACTACGCGGCCCAGTGCGGTTTCTGCACGCCCGGTATGCTCATGGCGGCGAAGGCGCTTCTGGACGAGAACCCGAAGCCGACGCGCGAAGAGGTGAAAGAGGCGCTGTCTGGCAACCTCTGCCGCTGCACCGGCTACGTGAAGATCGTGGAAGCCGTTTTGGCCGCAGCGGGCGAGAAGGCCTAGAAAGGAGAGGATTCCATGGCGCTGAATGTAGTTGGACAAAGAGTCAAGCGGTATGACGGCCTTGCCCACGTAGCGGGCGAGACGCGCTTCGTGGATGATGTCATCGTCCCAGGTACCCTGGTAGCCAAAGGCCTCCGCAGCCCTGTCCCAAAGGGGTTGATCAAGAAGTTGGACCTGAGCGCCGCAGAAAAGGTCCCCGGTGTGGTAGCGGTCATCACCCACAAGGATGTTCCCAACAACCGCTACGGCTGGGGCGGCGACCAGTACGTGCTGGCCGAGGATCATGTGCGCTACAAGGGCGAGTTGATCGCCGTTGTCGCTGCGGAAGATGAAGACGCAGCCCTGGAAGCCGTGGACAAGATGAAGTTGGAGATTGAGGAGCAGGAGCCGGTATTTGATCCGCTGGAGGCAATGAAGCCCGACGCTCCCAAGGTTCGGCCCGAGGGCAACATCTTCATGTTCGGTGACAGCCCGTGCCGCAAGATCATCTTCGGCGACATCAACGAGGGCTTCAAGAAAGCCGACATCATCGTGGAAGGCAAGTACCATCATCAGAGCCTGAAGCATGCCCAGTTGGAGCCCCATGCGTCCCTGGCGGTGCCGGAGGCGACGGGCCGGTTGACCATCTACACGGTCAGCCAGGCGATGTACTTCCACCTGACCTGGGTGTGCAACATCGTGGGGTTGCCGATGAGCAAGGTGCGGATGATCGGCGGGACGGTGGGCGGCGGTTTCGGGTCCAAGAACGACGTGCACGCCGACCACATCACGGCGCTGCTGGCGCTGAAGACAGGCCGGCCGGTCAAATGGCGCTGGACGCGCGAGGAAGATCTCCTGTTCTCCACCTTCCGCGGCTCGTGGGATATGGAGTTCAAGGATGGCGTTACGAAGGATGGGCGGCTTGTGGCGCGGCAAGTCAAGAGCATCCGCGACTCGGGCGCCTACACGTCGCTGAACGCCTACGTGGTGGACAAGCATTGCTTCCTGGTAGCAGGCCCCTATTTCATCCCCAACGTTTACGTGGAAGGGTACTGCGTGTACACGAACAAGCCGCCTGCCAGTTCCATGCGCGGGTTTGGGATCACGCCGGCCACCTACGCGGGCGAGATGCAGATGAACAAGATCGCCGAGGCGCTAGGTATGGACCCGTGGGAACTGCGATTCAAGAACGCGTTCCGCGAGGGCGAGATGACGGCGACGCAGCGCGTGGTGGATGCGGTTGCGCTGATTGAGACGATGCAGACTTTGGCCGGGGTAGTGGGCAAGGAACTGCCGCCTCACCTGAAGGCGATGACCTCGGCGCAGAAGAGGGAGGGGTAGAGATGAAAAAGCGAGGAGTTGGGTTTGCAGTCGGGCTCTATCCTACCGGCATGAGCGGGGGCGGCGACTCCAGCCAGGCGGTGGTGAAGGTCAAGCCGGATGGCAGCGTGGACCTGATCCTCACGTCGGTGGACATCGGCCAGGGGTGCAAGACGGTGCTGGCGCAGATTGCCGCCGAGGAACTGGGCGTGCCCTATGACCGCGTGGACGTGGTGAACGACGACACGGATACCGGCCCGCTCTGCTTCGGCACCTTTGCCAGCCGGGTTACCTTCGTGGCGGGCAACGCGACCAAGCAGGCGGCCCGGGAGGCCAAGCAGATCCTGTTCAGCGTGGCTGCGGACAAACTGGAGGCGTCGCCGGATGACCTGGAAGCCGCGAACGGCAAGATATACGTCAAGGGTGCGCCCGAGCGTTCGGTGGACATCGGGGCGATCGCGGGCGAGGCCACCTTCGGCCTGCGGAAGGTGATCGTGGGGCGCGGCCACTACATGCGCGCGCCCTCGGCTCCGGACCCCGCCACCGGCAAGACGGACCCGTTCGCGACGCTGGCGTGGGCCGCGGTTGAGGCGGAAGTGGAGGTGGACACCGACACGGGCGAGGTTACCGTACTGCGGCTGGACTGCGCCTACGATGTCGGCAAGGCCATCAATCCGCTGCTGGCCGAAGGGCAAATCCAGGGCGGCGCGGTCATGGGCATAGGCGCTGCGCTGATGGAGCAACTGTATCCGTACAAGTCGCCGGTGAAGTTCCCAGCCGAGACGTTCGGAGACTATGTGATTCCCACCGCGGTGGACGTGCCCGAGGTTACGGCGGCCATCTACGAATGCCCGTCCCCCGACGGGCCCTTTGGCGCGAAGGGCATCGGCGAAATGACGGCGAATGCGCCCGGCCCGGCTATCGCCGCCGCGGTCCACGAGGCCATCGGCGTGTGGATTGACGAACTGCCGATAACGCCGGAGAAAGTGCTCTGCGCGTTGCAGGCGAAGGGCTAGCACTGGATGACCCCATCGGGGGGGCTGGCTGCAGCAGGCTCCCCGATGGGCGGTTTTTCCCGAGTCTTGGCTTGTGATGTGGGCGGCGTATAGCAAGAGAGGTTTCCAACGTTAGAAACTTTCAGCGCAGTTCGGTGTTGTAGGAACTGAGGGGAACCAGAGGATCGGGTGCGCTGGCCGAAGGGAGAGGCGGCTGTGTAGGCAGTGAAAGCCACGGCTCCAAGTCGCTCGGGTGACCCAAATCGTTCGGTATACGACTGATTGAAACTGTGAGGAGGGAAACAGATGGGTCCGATTATCTTGCTTCTAGCGGCGTTCATTTTCATCGTGGACGCGGCGTTCCTGTTCGGTAAGGCTGACCCCAAAGGTGCTGGCGTCGCGAACGTGGCCGTAGGCGTCATCATGAACGCCTGCGGGCTCCAACTGGGCTTCACCGCCGGCGGCGACTCGTTCCTCATGATCCTTTGCGGCCTGACCATGGCCTTCAGCCTGTTCTACATCGTCCTGGGGTGGTGCCTGCTGGCCGGCTACGATCTGAAGGCCCTGGGATGGCTCTGCCTGGGCGCTGCGCTGTTCACGCTCCTGTCGGCGGTCTTCTTCTTTGGCCTGGGCACGACGGGGAACACGATTCTGGGCATCTTCGCCCTGACCTGGGCTACGCTGTTCGCTACGGCTTGGCTGAACCTAGCGCTTGGGACCAAGTGGGCGGGCTTTTTCGTCAAGTGGATCCTGGTCGTGGACTCGCTGATCACGCTCATGATCCCGGCCTACCTTCTCATCACGGGTGGCTGGCCCGCCTAGTTCTGGCGCGCTCTGCAGGAGCACGGATGGGTCTCTCCCGGCCTAGTTGTAGATGTCGCGGCACCCGATTGCAGCGGGGCTTGTCGGATGGTAACGGCAAGCCCCGCAGTTTTTGCGCGGGGGTGCTGCTGGCCCGTGGCCGGCGCTCAGCGGCGAGTCTGGACGCCCTTCACAATCACCGGCAGCAGGGCCTTGGCGCGGGGTGTTGGTGTGGGCGAAGGGGTCGGCGTGGCTGTGGGTGTGGGAGTGGGGGTGCGCGTGGGCGTGTACGTCGGCAGGATTGGGCGCAGCGGCGTGTGGGTGGGCGTGGCCGTGGGCGTGTTGAGCGAGCATGGCACGACATCTTGGTCGCCGGGGGTGTAGGATAGGTCGGTGGTGAGGAGAACCTTGTCCAGCCGGGCGCCCATCTCGCGCCCGTCAAACCGTAGGGTGTGGACGCCGGGGCCAAAGTAGTAGCGTTCTTCAACGGGCCGCCCGTACATGTGCACTCTGCTCCAAATCCACGTGGGGGGCGTGGGGCCGTATGGCACGAACTCGTGCCAGAACCGCTCCGCTCCGTCAATGGACACGAAGAACGAGTTGCCGGTGTACTCGCCGCTGCCTTGCACGCGCGCCCAGATGGCATAGTTGCCTGGGGTGTGAACATAGAACGTGAGCGTTACCGACCCCTGATTGCCCAGCCTGGTCTCCACGAACCCGCACTGCGATGCCTGTGTGGCGGCACCCAGGTCCATCCCTGGCCTCACGACGTACCCGTGTTCTGCCTCTATCGCGATTGTCTGTGCTGGAAACGGCGTGGCCGTCGGCCTGGATGTTGGTCTGGGTTCGGGTTCGGCCGGGAAGCGCAAGAACCATATCATCCCGTCCCACCACACATTCGCGACGTAGATGATGTCGCCTCCCACCGCGACATGGCTCGCACCGTCGGGTATCTCGTAGAAGCCTACTTCTCTCGGATGCGCCGCATCGGAGACGTCCAGGACCCTCAGCCCGAATGTGGGGTCTGCGACGTAGAGGTAGGGCTGTGCGAAAGCGATGTCCTCAACCCAACCAGGGATGTCAAATTCGCCGGCCTTTGTCGGATGCGTCGGGTCTGAGATGTCTATGATCCAGATGCGCTTTCCCCCCACCACGTAGGCGTAGGAATCCCCGACCGCCACATAGCGAGCCGTGTCAATTTCAGCGTAAGCGCCGACCTCTGTGGGGTTGGTTGGATCCGAAACATCAATGATGCGCAGTCCGCCTCGGCCGTCGGCTACGTACGCATATCCCTCGCTGACGGCCACCTGAAAGGCGTCGCCGGGTGTGCGGCAGTATCCGAGCCAATCCATCCACCAGCGCTCTGGGTCGGCTACATCTACGATTCGCAGGTATCCGTCGGCAGGGTCAAAAACGACGGTGTAAACGTAGTTGCCAGCGGCCGCGAGGTCATTCTGCCTGTAGTCCCAAGAATGCCAGCGGCCGACCAGTGTGGGAGACTGGGGAGCGGCGAGGTTTATGACCAAGATCTCGCTAAGTTTCCCAGTGATAAGGTTCTCACGAACCGCAACGAACGCGTAGTGGCGCGAGGTAACGACAGGCCCTCCCCCTCCGATGCCGCCGTAGTCGCAGAAACCGAGTTCCTGGGGGCCGCTTGCCTCGGAGAAATCCACGACCGCCAGGCTTTCGCCTGTGGTAACGAGGAGATGATCCTGGTAGGTGGTCATCTCCGTGAGGTGGTGCGGGGTTAGGTACGCACCGACCTGGGCCGGGGAGTCGGGGTTGCTGATGTCTAGAACCAGAAGCCCCTTCTGAGCATCGGCGACGTAAGCATAATTGGCTGTAACAGAAACTGCCGATATGGAGCCTTCAGTGCGGTATACTCCCCGCCGCACGGGTGAGGTAATGTCCCCCAAATCCAGAACGGCAAGGGAGCCATCCTCATAGAAAGGATTTCCGTGGTTTAGTCCGATGCACGCGCGGTTCCCCCACACGCTGATCGCGCTGATGTCGTCATAATATTCTGGTATGTAGGCGCCAACTTCTACGGGGTGGGCGAGGTCGGATACATCTACGATGTGCATACCCCCGGGAAGCGACAGCGGAAGAGGTCCGATTTCCCGCGGCGCATAAGGGTCGGACACGTCTATTATGGAGATTGTTCCTACGACATAAGCGTAGTTGCCGCTTATGGTTATCAGACCCCATACTCCCGCAAACACGTAGTCTCCCACGACGGCCACGTCGGTCGCGTGCGAACTGAGGTAGAGGAAACTTGTCTCCACCAATCGGTGGGGATTGGACACATCTATGATCCGCAGGCCACCGTCATAATCGGCAATGTAGGCGTAGTGGCCCGCCACTGCCACCCCCATCGCATAGCCTGGCGTGTCGTAGGAGCTGACCTCCCACGGGTGGGTGGGGTCCGATATGTCCACGAGGCGCAGCCCGTGATGGCCGTCAGCAAGGTATGCGTAGTTGCCCGACAGAGCAATGTCCAGAACCGAGTGGGGGAGCGCATCCGTCCATCCGACCGGCTTGGGCGCTGTCGGGTCTGAAACGTCCGCAATGACGAGTCGCGTGCCAATGGCAAGGTACGCGTAGCCGTCGCGCACCGCGAGTGCCGTCTTGCGTCCGGAGGGCATTTGCCCAAGCGCTCGCACGTTCCAAGCGCCGTCGGACGCTACACGCACATCGGCCTGGCTGGGCAGCGCCTGCGTCGCCGAGAACGCGCTTGCCATGACGCAGGCGCACGCCACGGCAAGCAGGCCTGCCGCACGCATGAGACGTTTCTGTTGCATCATCTCACACCCTCTGTCTTTCCGAAGTATACCACATCCCTCAGGCAATTTCAAAGCCGAATATCCCGGGGTGGGTTGCATGGGAAGGCCTTCGTAGAAGGGGTGTGCGTGTTTCCTATTGGGGATAACGCTGCATCTGGCGTGAAAGATTCGGGTTCTATGAGCGCAGGTGTACGGCCATGTACATTTGGAGTCGGGTGGAGGCCAGAGTAGCGCGCACGGGGCGAAGCCCCTCCGAAGTTGACAGAACGCCGAGAATGTCTATAATGGGGCTGTATTCAATTCCAGAATATTCGGAAAGTGAGTATGCCCTATGGCACGAGAACGAGCACTGTCGGCCGGTCCCGTCCTGCTGGGACTTCTCATGCCCGGCCCCAAGCACGGCTACGAACTGCACCAGGAGTTCGCCGGGTCGCTGGGGGCTGTGTGGCAGTTGGGCCTGAGTCAGTTGTACGCGCAACTCAAGACGCTGGAGGACGAGGGCCTGGTGGCCTGCGAGACCGAGGCGCAGCCCAACCGCCCCCCGCGCAAAGTGTACAGCATCACCGACGCGGGCCGGGCGCACTTCCTGAACTGGTTGCACGAACCTACCCCTCACATCCGCGGCATCCGACTGGAATTCTTGAGTCGGCTCTTTCTGTTCCGAAAACTCGGCTTGCCGGGACTCGGCGACCTCATTGATCGGCAGCAGGCGCTGTGCCGGGTCCG
The DNA here is from genome assembly GCA_014360805.1 of Chloroflexota bacterium. Classification (NCBI taxonomy): domain Bacteria; kingdom Bacillati; phylum Chloroflexota; species Chloroflexota bacterium. The sequence goes on along the minus strand of JACIWU010000044.1, from coordinate 12,415 downwards.
GGCCGACGCGTTTGCGCGACTGGTGGATGGAGCGGACGATCCGTTCTTGAAAGCGGTGTACGAATTCCGGCGAGGGCAGGTCCATGCTGTGATGGAGTGGCTGGATTCCTGCCGCGAGATGCTATGATTCGGATAGATTCCCTTTCGGTTTCCTATGGCTCCCATGCGGCGCTGGCCGACGTGTCGCTAAGCATCGGGGCGGGCGAGTTTGTGCTGATCAGCGGGCCTTCGGGGTGCGGCAAGAGCACGCTGGCGTTGGCCCTGGCCGGGTTGATCCCGCAGGCGGTGCCCGCGCGGGTGTCGGGCCGGGTTACGGTGGACGGCCTGGACACGCAGCAGGCCCCCGTGCCGGCCCTGGCAAGGACGGTGGGCATCGTCTTCCAGAACCCCGCGACGCAACTGTTCAATACCACCGTGGAAGAAGAGGTGGGTTTTGCGCCCCGCAACATCGGCCTGTCGGCGACGGAAATCCGGTCGCGGGTGGACGAGGCGCTGGAGACCGTGGGCATCGCGCATCTGCGAACGCGTAAATTGCGGGCGTTGTCGGGCGGCGAACAGCAGCGCGTGGCGATCGCGTCTGTGCTGTCGCTGCGCCCGAGCGTTCTGGTCCTGGATGAGCCGACGGCGCATCTGGACTGGCGCGGCGTGGAGCAGTTGCTGGCCGCGTTGGAGCGGCTGCGCCGGGAGCACGGCGTGGCGGTGGTCCTGATTGAGCATCGGCTGGCGGCGGCAGCATCGGTGGCGACGCGGGTGGTGCTGATGGAGCGCGGGCGAATTGTGGCCGACGGCGCGCCCGGGGCGTTGCTGTCGGACCGGGCGCTGCTGGCGATGTTGGGGCTGCGGTACCCCTGGTGCGACGTGGGCCGACGGGTGGACCCCGTTGGGCCAGCACCGCGACCGCATGGCGACGAACCGCTGGTGGCGTTGCGCGGGGTTTCGGCAGGCTACGGGAAGCATCGGGTCCTGGATGGGCTAGACCTGGCGATCTACCCCGGGCAGTTTGTGGCGCTGGTGGGGGAGAACGGCGCGGGGAAGAGCACCGTGGCGCGGGTGCTGGCCGACATCGTGCACGCCGCCCACGGCAAGGTGGAGTGGCACCCGTCGCTGCGACGGCTGCCGGCGGGGCGGCGCGTGGGACTCCTCTTCCAGAACCCGCTGAACCAGTTGGTGTGCGACTACGTGGACGAGGAGGTGGCCTACGGGCCGACGAACTACGGGGTGGGGGCCGACCTTGGGTCACTTCTGGCGGCGGCGGACCTTGAGGGGCTGCGTCGGAGCCGCATCCAGAACCTGAGCGCGGGGCAGCAGCAGCGCACCGCCCTGGCGGCGGCGCTGGCGGTCCGGCCGCGTCTGCTCATCCTGGACGAGCCGACGATGGGCCAGGACTGGGCACATTTGAGCAGGCTCATGGACTATCTCACGCAACTGAATGAAAACGGGCAAGCGATTTTGCTCATCACGCACGATGACCGCCTGGTGTGCCGATACGCGCGGCGGATTGTGCGGATGGCGGGAGGGCGCATTGTAGCGGACGGCGCGGTGCCGACGACCATGCCGGTGGTGAGTCCGGCAGAGATTGCTCACACGCACCGATGAGTTGAGGAGGGCAGTGATGGAGAACGCAGCAGACTTGTACAAGGCGATCTACGAGTCGGTTGAGAAGGGCGAGAGCGTCTGTGTGGCCACGGTGGTGGGCGCGAAGGGTTCCACGCCGCGGAACATGGGCGCGAAGATGCTCATCTGGCAGGACGGGCGCACGCTGGGTAGCGTGGGCGGCGGGGAGTTGGAAATGCGCGTGGTGGCGGCGGCGCAGGAGGTCTTTGCGAAGGGCCGGCCGATGCGTCTGGACTTCTCGCTGCGCGGCGGGGGCGACGCGGGGATATGCGGCGGCGACGCCGAGGTGTTCCTGGAGTTGGTGGCCGCCAAGCCGAGGTTGGTGATCATCGGCGGCGGGCACGTCGGGAACGCCTTGAGCCGACTGGCCGCGCTGTTGGATTTTCGCGTCGTGGTGATGGATACGCGAGAACTGGATGCGTCGCTTTTCCCGGAGTCGGCGCAGTTGGTTCAGGTGCAGTCCTATGACGCGCTGCCGAAGGAGTGGTTTGACGCCCAGACCTATGCGGTGATCATGACGCCGAACCACATGGGAGACCGCGCGGCGTTGGCGCAGTTGGTGCAGTTGCCGCTGGCGTATCTGGGGATGATCGGCAGCCGCCGGAAGGTGGAGCAGACGTTCCAGGCTTTGCGCGAGCAGGGCGTGCCGGAGGATGCGCTGAACCGAGTCTACGCTCCCATCGGCCTAGGGATTGGCGCAGAGACGCCCATGGAGATTGCGGTGAGCATCGCCGCCGAGATCATTCAGGTGCGCAATACCGCGCATCTGGGAAAGGAGGCCCGCGAGCAAAGGCATCAGAGTTTGAAGCAGGCGATTCATGGGTAGGCTGGCCATTAGCACATTAGACTTGCAAGGAGGACACACATGGCAAAGTCCACGTTCACGGTGCGCGATTGGATCTATGTGGCTGTCTTTGGTGCGTTGTGGGGCATTCTTGAGATCACCCTGGGGTCGTACTTGCATGTGCTGTTCCCGCCGCTGGCCGATACATTCGTGGTCGGGCTGATTATGGCGGGCATCGGGGCGATCATCGCTCTTGTGGGGCGGTGGTTTGTCCCCAAGCGAGGGTCGGTGCTGGGCATCGGCGTGGTAACGGCGATATTCAAGGCCTTCAGCCTGGGCGGGATCGTGATCGGCCCGATTGTGGCCATCCTGGCGGAGGCCATCCTCATGGAGTTGGCGCTATGGCTGCGGGCCACGCCGACGAGGGGGCTGTACATGCTGGCCGGAGCACTGGCCGTGAGTTGGAACTTCTTCCACAAGTTCGTCATGATGTGGCTTCTGTACGGCCAGGGCATCGTGCAGGTGTATACGAAGATGGTGAAGGAAGGCAGCAAGTTGCTGGGCATAGACGTGGCCTACGCCGTGGCCATCATCGTCATTCTATTCCTGTTCCGTGTCATCGTTGGAGCGGTGGCGGGGTGGATCGGCTGGGATTTGGGGCGCTTGGTGGGGCGACGGCTTGCACGCGAGTAGGGGCATGTCGGTGGCGGCGAGGTTCCGCCTGAACTCCATCAGTTACCTGGCCTTCCTGGTCTGGACGCTCGCGCTGGTGGCATTGCTGCCGGACGCCCGCCTGGGCCCGTTTCTGCTGGCGGTGCTCGCGGTTGGGGCGCTGCTGGGCAGCAGCGGGCTGCGGATTCTGACGCGCGGGCGATTCTGGCTGACGCTGGCCTCGGTGGCGGTACTTTCGGGGCTTCTCCTGGGAGAGCGCGACCTGCAGTGGGGCTTCCTGCGGCTCTCGCGCGAGGGGTTCGTCATTGGGCTTTGGATGAGCGTGCGGGCGGTGGCGCTGATGCTGGCGTTCGCCATCAGCCTGGCTGCCCTGTCAGTTTCGGAGATGGTGCGCCTGTTTGAGGCGGCCAACATGCGCGGGCTTGGGTTTGCGCTCGGGGTTGCCCTGAACCTGGGGCCGGTGCTGCGCGACGCGGTGGAGGCCGCCTATCACACAATTCGCCTGCGCGGGGGATTCCGCAAGCCCGCGCAGGCGATGCGCCTGTTTCTGGTAACCGTCATCGCCAACGCGCTGCGCTACGGCGACGACGTGGTGAAGTCGGCGTCGGCCCGCGCCTTTGACCTGGACGCGAAGGCCAAGTCCACGCTCCAGGCGGGGTGGGCCGACGCGCTTTTCGCGTGCGCGCTTGTGGGGGCGGGCGCGGCGCTGGTCTTCGCGGTCTGACGGCAGGAAGACTACTCCCTCATCCTCCCCCTGTCTCCCTTTGTGGCACGCCCACGGGGATTCCTTCGCTTCGCTCACGAGGACGCAAGAGGACACGGGCGCGTCCAGGGCGTGGCTTGCTACCGCGGGCGCATGCACCAGAGGTCGCGGGCTGGGCTGTCCTGCGCCTGCGCCCAGGTGGTCTGGGCGATCCAATCCGAATGCTTCTGCGCGGCGGCGAGAACGTAGGCGAATTCCGAACCGCGGTGGGGGCCATCCAGGTTCTGCACGAAGTGGCTGTCGTCGGGCAGGCGCAGGACGCGGGTGAAGAACGGCCCGACGACGGGCAGGAACGTGAGCAGTTCGCCGAACACGGCGCGGCCGGTGGTGAGGTCTGGGCGCGCGAGCCAGTCCAGAAGCGGCGGGATGTCGTCGGGCGTCGTGTCGCGGTGGCGGTTTTCGCGGAGCCACACCCGCACATACGTGGTGTGCGAATAGAAATCCTGGACTGCGTGCAGGCAGCGGCCCAGGCACCGCATCCCGCGCTCGCAGTCCCCGCGCTGCAAGGCCAAGACCGCCTGGCGCTGCTGCGCCTGCATGTAGCGGAACGCGGGGGGAATCGCGTTGTCCACGTGGTACTCGGCGTGGCCGATTTGGCCCTTGAGGCCGTCCTGCGCGATGTTGGCGCGTATGGCGACCTCCACGGCGGCCTCGGTGAAGTAGGGGGACAGGGCCGCTCGCGTGATTTGGCGATGAAATTCGGTCAGCAATGTGCGCTCCTTTGAATTGACATAACTACACTGCGCGCGGCCGTAGGGCTACTGCCCCCAGACTTCCAGCGCGCGCTTCAGTTCGGGATGTTGTCTCGCCTGCTCGTCCAGGGGGATGCCCTGGACTGCGGCGTCAATGGCCTGGCGCATGGCTCTGGCTCCGGCGGCAGCGCCGTCGGGGTGCCCCTGGATTGCCCCGCCGACGGCCAGCATGATGTCCGGCCCGAAGTCCTGGATGATTCGCACGGCGTTGGCTGGCGTGATACCGCCGCCGATGGTGGGCAGCGTGGGCTTGAGGTGGAACAGCGGCATGCGCTGCATGTGCGCGATGCGCAGGTAACGCTCGCGCAGGAAGGGGTAGTGGGTGTAGACGGAGTTGAACATGCCCGCGTCCGCTCCGGCCAGCCGTACCAACTTGCCCAGGAGGAGCGGCGACGCGATGCCGGAACGCGGGTTCTCGGTGAGAGTTGCCGCGCCCGCCGAATGGGCCAGTATGGGGATGGCGATGGCTTTGTCATCCGCGAGCATGTGGAGCGCGCCGAGACCCACCGCCGCCGCGTTGACCATGACCATGGAAGCGCCCAACTCCTGGGCGCGGCGGGCGTTTTCCGCCAGGTTGTCTATGCGGTCCGTGATGTTGGCGCAGTAGGCGGCGCGGTGGCCGGTCTCCTCGTACACGCGCTCCGCCGCCCGCCGATAGGCCGCTACGCGACGGGACAGGGTGTTGAACGACGGGTTGCCGAGGAGTTCGTCGTCCTTGATGATGTCCACGCCGCCCCGCGCCACTTCGGCGAAGAGCGCCGCTCCCTCGTCGGGGCCGAATCCGGTGCAGGGCTTGATCATGTTCAGCAGGATGGGCCGCCCGAAGATGGCCAGGTGCTTGCGCACGCCTTCAATCCCGAACTTGGGGCCTTGGAAGCCGCCGGCAAAGGTGGGCGAAAGTTGGATATCTAGCAACTTGACCTGCGACGAGGTGGAGGCTTCGTTGCCCAGAAGCGTGGTCAGGAGCATCGGGAATTGAGGCCCGAAGTTGATTTCCGGGAAGGCGATTTGCAGGATCACGGGACGCTTGCCTTCCGGCAGGTCCGACGCGAGTTCGGCTGGAGGGAGGTCGTATACGGCGACGACGCGGGCCATGTGGCGCGCCGCCATCTCGGGCGTTACGCCGGGGACGGGCGTCCATGTGCCCACGCTTTGCCCCACGGCCAGCGCGCGGGCCTTCGCCAGCACATCGGACGAACGGTCCATCTCCGTGTAGTACGTGGCGATGATGAATCCGTCGCGGACAATCTCTTCTGGATACGCAAATGCCTCTTGCATGGTTCCCTCGGTTGGGCAGATTATCGGTGCGCGGCTCCCTGCCCGAATTCGTAGGCCGCGTCGGCCATGGCCAGGATGTTCTCGGGCGGCACGTCTTCCTGGATGTTGTGGACGGACGCGACGACGTACCCGCCGCCCGCGCCCAGGTCCTGGATGCGGCGCATCACCTCTTCGCGCACGTCCTGGGGCGAGCCGCAGGGCAGGACGTGGCTGGTATCCACAGCGCCCCAGAACGCGATGTGATTCCCATATTCGGCCTTCAGGCGCGCGGTGTCCATGCCCACGGCCGATACCTGCACGGGATTGAGCGCGTCCACGCCTATGTCAATGAAATCGGGAATCAGGGTGCTCACCGCGCCGCAACAGTGATACAGCACTTTGGCGCGGGATTTGCTCTTGAGCAAATCTATCATCTGCTTGTGGCGCGGCTTGATCATCCGACGGTAGCGGCGCGGGTCCACCATGGGCCGGTCCTGGAATGCCACGTCGTCGCCGAATTGGATGACGTCCACGAACGGGCCGACCTCATCCAGCACCGCCGAGGCCAGGTGCATCCAGAACTCCAGCGTCCTGTCCATGAGGGCTTCAATGAAGGCGGGGTTCAGAATCAAGTCCATGAGGTATTCCTGGTAGCCGCGAAGATACTGGCTCTGGTGCACGAACCCCACCGGCAGGCTCAACACGACGGCGTAGTCCGTTTCCTCGTGCAGGCGCCGGGCCTGGTCGCGGAGGCCGCGCGTCCGGCCTGGGTTGAGCGGGTCGGGCCACAGGTACCGCGCCAGGTCGTCCAAGTCGGCGGCGCGGAGCGGGTTGCCCACAGGCGCGTAGTGGCCTTCGCCCGCCCTGGCCCACACGACGCCCCACTCGTCCTGGAACGAACCATCGGCGAAGTAGATGTCCTGCCATCCATCGGGGCTGCCGGGCAGGAGGGGCCGCGTGTCCGAATGCAGCCGCACGGCGATTTGCTCGTCTAGGAACACCGTGCCCGATTTGCGCTTCATATAGCGCGTCTCGCCGGCGATACCAAGCGTTGCCTTCAGGCGCTCGTAGGCTTTCCCGATGATGGTAGTTACCGACGAGCCGCCGATGTCAATGGGCACGCGGTCGGGAGAGCGATGCTCTACCGCGGCGATGACGCGCTCGCGGGGGGTCATCCTGTCCGTCATGGCCTCATATCTCCTGTGGCCGCGTCGCGGGAGGGACGCTGGCGTTGCCGGCTTCGCGGCGCAGGCTCATGAAGGTTTCCACGACAACGTCGGCGAACTCCGGGTCGTTGATGTGGGCGTCCACTTCCACCTGGCGCACCTCGGGCGCGAGTTCTCGGCGCATGGTGAGCACGTAGGCCATGTTCGCCGCCTCATCGTACAACGGATGCCCTTGCTTGTTCAACATGCTGTAGCCGCGCAAGGGGATGACCGAGGCGCGCGGGCCGTGGCCTTCGTTCAGGCGCGTGGCGATGAAATGCGCCACCTGTTCCATCTCCTCGGGCGTGGTGCGCACGTGCGTGTGCGTCGGGGAGTGGCGAACGCATGCGCGGTCCCTCACCTCCAACGGCAACTCATCGCCCACGCCGTGGAGTCGGATGTCGGTGCAGCCCGGGACGACGACCTGTGGGATGCCCATAAGCCCCGCGGCCTTCATCCGCTCTGGCGCGGCGGGCATGAGGCCGCCGAAGAGGAGGTCGGTGATCTCGTGGGGCGAGAAGTCAATGAGGCCGCGAATCACGCCCTGCGAGATGAGTTCCTCCATCGCCTGCCCGCCGATGCCGTTGCAATGGAACGCGACGACCTCAAAGCCGAGGGCTTCCAGGCGCTCCTTCACGGCCATGACGCCGGGCGTGGTGATGCCGGCCTGGGTGATGGCGACGAGTTCTCGGTCGGGCATCTCGGCAGCAGGCGGTTCGGCGGCCATGGCGACGACGGCCCTCGCGGCCTGGGCCAGCAGGCGGCGCGTAATGCGGTTCAGCCCCGAGATGTCGGCCACCGAGTGCAGCATGGCGATGTCCTTCGTGCCCACGTAGGGGCCGAAAGTGGTCTTGCCGCAGGCCACGGTGGACACCATGAACTTCGGGACGCCGACCGGAAGGGCGCGCATGGCGGCTGTGGCGATGGCGGTTCCCTGCGCGCCGCCGACGGCGATCACCCCCTGGAATGCGCCTTGCTGGTAAAGGCGGGTTACCGTGCTCACTAGGCCGTTGGTCATGGTGGACTGGATGAGCGCCTTGTCGCGGGTGGCGAGGAGGTCGGGCAATTCCCAGCCCGCGGCCCGCGCGATTTCGGTGCGGGACACATCGGCGGGGATGGCGGGCTGGCCGAGCGTGCCCGGGTCAAGGATAAGCGTTTCGTGTCCCAGGGCAGCGATGGTATCGCGCACGAAACGAACCTCGTGGCCTTTGGTGTCCAGCGTGCCGATGATCGCGATCCTCATGCTTTCCCTCCGTATGTCGTGGCCGATGGCGGCTCGGCTATCCGCCTGCCGGGTAGCGCCCGTATTTCAGGCTGCATTCCAGAAGCGCCAGGTAGTTCTCAAACGGAACGAAGTCGGGGATGGAGTTGCTGGATCCGATGAGCCACCCCCCACCCGGAGCCAGGGCAGCGGCTTTCTGTCGCACTTCGGCCTCTACGTCGGCGGGCGTGCCGCCGCACAGGGTGGCCTTGAGGTCAATGTTGCCGGCGACGGAAATGCGATGTCCCCACTGGCGCTTGACAGTAATGATGTCATTCATGGGCGGCTCAAGCGGGTGGATGCAGTCAAAGCCGCATTCCACCAGGTCGGCCAGGACGCGCGCCAGGTCGCCGTCGCTGTGGAAGCCGACGGGTAGGTTGGCCTGGTGGCACCTCTGGACAATGGCCTGGTACCAGGGATAGACCAACCGTCGGTACACCTTGGGCGACACCAGCGGCCCCGTGTTGTAGCACAGGTCGTCGGGCATCCAGATAGCGCCCACGCACTCGTGCTGCAGGAGAATCTCCAGGACGGCCATCTGCAAATTGCCCAGTTTGTCTATGACGGCCTTCACGAATTCGGGGTCGTCGGCCAACTGGAGGCTGAAGTTCTCCAGGCCCATGAGTTGCCACGCGCCCATGAAGATGTATCCCAGTTGGGGTATCACCTTCATCGTGGGCGGGAGGCACTCGGCGATGGCGGCGAGTTGCGCCTCCAGCGAGGGGTAGTCCTGGTACCCGCTCAGGGTTTCCGGCGCCGGCCACGGGAATTGCTCAAACTCGTCGCGCGTGGCGATGATGCCCACGGTCTCGCTGGCCCACCCGCGGGCGTGCTGCTGGAGGGCTTCGGGTTTTCGCTGCCGAAGCCATTCGGTTATGGCGGGGTGCACACCGCGCACCAGCGAGCGAACGCCCGCACGGACGGGCACGAAGTCGTATCCGGCGGCCTGCCAGAACTCCACTTCGTCGGCCCATGTGCGGACGGGGCGCCCGAGAAACCGCGCCTTGATGGTGTTGTGGACCGAGAGTTCAAACAGCGGCGCGCGGTCACGGTCGCCTTGGCGGAGCATTGCCCGCCGCACGCGACCGAAGTCCGTGTCCGCCGCCAGTCTCATGGCACTATCCCCCGTTTCCGTACCGCGCCGCCACCTCCGCGGGCTTTTCGCCATCCAAAAGGCGGGCCATGCAATCGGCCACCGCGTCGGCGAAGATTGGGTCGTTGATGTGCGCCGGAATGAGCACGAGCGGCACTTCCGGCCGCAGCCCTGTCTGGAACTCGCGGATCACCGCCTCGTTGCCTTCGGGGTTGTAGAGTTCGCGTCCGGGCTGGTTCATGTCCGAGAAGCCCACCGTGGGGATGATGACCAACGTGGGGCCGAGCGCGCGGTTGAGTCGGTCAATCATCGCACGCGCGGCAGTGGCCATTTCTTCCGGAGAGGGCTGGAACACCGTCATCTGCGCGTTGTGCACCATCTTGGGCCGGTCGCGGTAGGCGGGCGGAGCCTTGTCCACGCTCTCCCACAGGAGGTAGTCGCCGCCGCCCACGGAGACGACGGCTGGAATCGCATAGCGGGTCAGCGCGTCCATGCGGTTCTGCGCGCCGGCCAGCCCGTCGTAGATGCCATCAATGACCTCGTGCACGCTGAGGTCTATGACGCCCGCGAACTTCCCGGCTTCTATCAGGTCTTCCATGGCCGGGCCGCCGGAGCCGTTGGCATGGAAGGGCACGATCTGGTAGCCTTTGGTTTCCAGGATGGCTTTGACGCGCATGACGCAAGGCGTGGTGATGCCGAGTTGCGTAACCGCGATGACGGGCTTCTCGTGTTGGGCCGGGGCGGGGTGGCGCAGGGCCATGCCCGCAATGGCGTTGGCGGCATTGCGAAGGATGGGGCGGCTGATGGCGTTCACGTCCAGGATGTCGGTTACCGAGTGCATCATGCAGATGTCTTTCGTCCCGACGTAGGGGCCGAAACGGAACAGGCCGCTTGCGATGGTGGAGAGCATGAGTTTGGGCACGCCGACCGGCAGCACCCGCATGGCGGCGGTGCCGATGGACGTGCCTTGGCCGCCGCCAATGGCGACGATGCCGTCCAGTCGTCCTTCTTCCCAGAGCCTGCGCACGATGTTGCAGAGGCCCTCGGTCTGCTTGGCGATGCAGATGCCCTTCTTGCCCTGGGCGATGAGCGCTTGCAGTGTGGTGCCGGCGGCCTGGGCCACTTCCTCGCGCGTGATGTCGGGCTTGACCGTGGGGGTGCCCAGCACGCCCGGGTCAATGAGGATGGTGTCCAGTCCCCAGGACGCGATCTCGTCGCGAAGGTACGCCGCCGCCTCGCCCTTGGTGTCCAAGGTGGCGACGATGACAACGGTGCGCTTGGTTTTCATGGGTTCCCTCGCTCATGACGCACGGGTGTTGAGGATGTCGCGCACGGCCCATGCCTGGCTCGCAGGCCAGGCGGTGGGGTGCCGACTAGATTCCCGCGAAATAGAACGGCGCGCCAGGGATCGGCTCCCTGCGTTTTCGGAGTGGCATCCCCGGATAGGGATACACCGGATGCTCCATGACCTTGGCGTCGTGGCACGGCAGGATGAAGTCCGCGCGCCGGTCAATTTCCTCCATGCTCCGCCAGCCGTCAATCATGCTGACGAACCGCTGTTGTACCCAGTAGCGCCAGTGCTCGTCCATGTTCGGCTCAAAGTTGCGGTAGGTGAAGATGGCGTCGCCGACGAGCACGATGGTGCCCGCCTCGGTCTGCACTTCCACGGACTGGTGGCCCGGCGTGTGCCCGGGGGTGGGGAAGACCTTCACGCCCGGCACGATGGTGGCTTCTCCCTCCACCACCTCAAAGTTGCAGCCGATGAAGGGCGCTTCTATCCCCAGCACCGGCGACTCGTAGGAGCGGTAGTACAAGGGCAGCGGGTTGTACGCCCAATGCAATTCTGCCGCCGAGACGATGTAGCGCGCGTTGCGGAACCGCTTCATGCAGGAAACGTGATCCCAGTGCAGATGGGTGAAGATGCAGATGTCTATGTCGTCGGGGTTCACGCCCATCTTCAGGAGCGCATCGGGGCTGTCCAAGCAGTCCGCCTTGCGGGTCTTGTGGTGGTAGCGCGTGGCGCGTTCGGCGTCGGGAATGCCCGTGTCCACCATGATTTTGTGCTCGCCGGTGTCCACGTAGAAGCAAATCATGGGGATTTCGGTCTTCTGGCCCCCTGGGCCTTTGAAGAAGATGTACGTGCCGAGGTCTGCCTCGGCCCATCCGGTGTTGATGGGGTAGATTCGGGTCTTTGCGGTTGACATGAGTCTTCCTCCCTGCGTTGATACTCCAGACTACACCTTTCCATCCGACGATTCGCTGACAATTGCCTTACAATTCCGTTGCCCGCGCTAATGGTTCTGTGCCCGATTCAGAAGGTAGGCGGCCTGCGGCCAGAGCGAAGCGACGTAGTGATACCGGTCTGGCCGTGTGTGGATGTCTGCCCACACCAGGGGCTGGCCGGTGCGGCTGATGCTCAACCGTTGCACCACCAGGACGGGCGAGTTGGGCTGTAATCCCAGGACGGCCTGATCCTCGGCCCCCGCCGCCTGGAGGACGACTTCTTCGCGCACGTCCGCGACGACGGCATGGTACTTCCCCTCTAGCAGTCGCTGGAAAGAATGATGGGTCATGTCGTCGTCCTCCAGGCCGGGGCAGACTTCGTAGGGAATGAAGTTGACCTGATCGGCGATGACCTCTTCGTTCACGATGCGGGTGCGCTCCAGCCTGTACACCGGCGAACCCACATCCACCTGGAGCCGCTGCGCCACGCGCTCTGCCGCCGGCTCAACTGCCACGCGGCGGATGCTGGAAGACGGGGTCAAGCCAGCCCGGCTCGTGTGTTGGAACAGGCTTTCCACGCTGGGATTGAGGGGGGCCAGGATTTCAAACTCGTCGCCAGCGGGTTGCACCAGCCCCTTGCGGTGCGCGGATTCTAGAACCCGGCGCATGTCTGCAAGGGATGCGCCGAAGTCCGCAGCGAACTTCTCGGCCGCGGCTTTGAACCCGCTGGGGATTCTACCGTTTACAATGGCGTTTTCAAAATGTTGCTGAAGGTCGCGGGGGAAATCTAC
>JACIWU010000043.1 GCA_014360805.1 Chloroflexota bacterium | reverse complement strand
CCCCTGCCCACGGCCAGGGGGACAGCCAAAGGCCGAGGGTGAGGTGTGTTGCCGCCCCGCCCGACGCCGAAGCATCGGGCTGAACGGGCCAAGCCCTGCGGGCTATCCTCAGCCCCCGGAGGGGGCTTTGCGCCGTCAGCGCGGGGGTTTAGCCCCGCGCGACTTTCGCGCCCTTCGCGCCCTTTCGTGTCGTTCGCGATCCAAACGCCCCATCAGCGCAGAGGTTTAGCCCCGGACGGCATGCCGCGCCGCCTCACTCTAGCAGCGCCACCGCCTCAATGTGATACGTCTGCGGGAACATGTCCACCGGTTGCACCCAACGCAGGCGGTACCCCGCGCCCACAAGCGCCGCGCAGTCCCGCGCCAGCGTGCTCGGCTCGCACGAGACGTAGGCGATGCGGCGAGGGCGCTTCTCCACCAAGGCGCGCAGGGCCAGGGGATGGATGCCGCCGCGAGGCGGGTCCACCACCGCCAGGTCAACCGCGCCCGCCAGCGCCGGCAGCGCCTCCTCCGCCGGCCCCTCCACGATGGCGACGTTGTCCAGCCCCTCGGCGTTGGCGACCGCGTCGGCCACCGCCGAGGGCGCGCTCTCCACGCCCACCACCTGTCCGACGTGGCCCGCCAGCGCCAGCCCGAACAGCCCCACGCCGCAATACAAATCCAGCAGCCGCTCCCATCCCTGCGGTTGCAGCGCCTCGGCCACGGTCTCCACCAGCCGCTCGGCCCCCCAGGTATTCACCTGGAAGAAACTCGTCGGCGAGATGCGGTAGCGTCGGCCGGCCACGTCCTCGTGGATGGCCGTGTCGCCGATGAGCGTGGCCACGCGCCCGTCCTCCAGCGCCAGAGCGCACGAAACTGGGATGTCTACCTCAATCTCCGGCGGCTCGTCGCCTGCCGTCTCCAGCACGACCATGCGGTCGCCCGTGCGCGTGCCCACGCGAAGGGTCAGGGCCATGAGTTCGGGGAACTCCACGTCAAGCAGGCGGAGCAAATCACGCAGCGACGGATGGAGAATCAGGCAGTCCTCCACGCCGACCACCTCGTGGCTTTCAAACCGCTGGAACCCCAGCGTCCCATCGGAACCCACCGTGAGGCGGGCGGAGTTGCGATAGCCCCAGGGGTCGCCCATGCCCGCAATCTCGCGCACCGGGACGCCCGGCAGTTTGCCCACGTGTTCCAACTGCTCGGCCACGATGCGCGCTTTGTACTGCAATTGTGTCGGGTAGGCCACGTGCTGCCACTGGCACCCGCCGCAGTCGCCGAAATACGGGCAGAGCGGTTCCACGCGGTGCGGCGACGGCTCCAGCACCTCTTCCAGGGCGGCCCGCGCGAACCGCCGCTTGTCCTCAATCACGCGGGCGCGCACCACGTCGCCGGGGGCGGAGTACGGCACGAAGACGACCTTCCCGCCATCGCGGGCGATGCCGGCTCCGAGGTGCGCCAGGCTCTCAATGCGCAACGTCCGCCGCTCGCCTTCAGAGTTCACCGGCAACCTCCTGTTCCAGGCGCGCGAAGAACTCGGCCATGTACCGATGGCGGCTCTCGGCGATGGCGCGGGCCGTGTCGGTGTAGAGCGAATCCCTCAATTTGGAGAGTTTGACCTGAAACTCGCGCACGGGGGTGTGATCGGCGTTGTGGAGATCCCTGGCAGCCGCATCCAGGTGGGCCGCCTCGGCCCAGGGCGACCACAGGCGCTGGTTCCACTTGCCCGCGATGGCATAGGCCCGCGCCACCCCAATCGCCCCGATGGCGTCCAGTTTGTCGGCGTCGTAGAGCACCTTCGCCTCCAGCGTCGGCGGCTCGGCGGAATTGCGGAAGCGGTGGCTGGCGATGGCGACGGCGATAGCCTCCACCTTGTCGGGCGGATGCCCCCGCAGGATTTCGCGGGCTTGGCGCGCGCCCATCTCCGCGTGGCATGCCCCGAGCCGATCCGCCTCGGCCCTGGCCACATCATGGAGCAAGGCCGCCGCCGACACGATTTCCACGTCGGCCCCTTCCGCGCGGGCGATGCGCAGCGCAAGCGCGTGCACCCGCAGCACGTGGTCAAAGTCGTGCGCCGAGTCGTCTGCGCCATACCATTTTCGGGCTTCGTCGGGTGTAATCAGCATGACCGCTGGTCTCCTCCCCGCAAGTTGCTCCCATTCCCTTGTGTAGTATAATACCGCACGCATTGAAAATCCGCCACATCGGGTCTAGGGGGAGAAATGGGAGAGCCTTTCTCAAAACCCTCGTTACGCGCGCACCGGGCCAGCGCCCGCGCAGCCTGGCTGTTGGATCGGCTGCACCCCTCGGAGACCACCGTCCTCATCGCCACCGCGTTGATCGTGGGCGTTGGCACGGGAATCGGCGCAGTCCTGTTCATTGAGTTGATCGCCGGCTTCCAGCGCCTGTTCAACGGGCCTGTCCTGGGAGCGCTGGCGTTTCTAGGCCCCATCGCGCCGGCCTTTGTGCCGCTGGCGGGCGCCCTCATCGCCGGGCCGCTCATCACCTATTTCGCCAGCGAGGCCAAGGGCCACGGGGTGCCCGAGGTGATGAAAGCCATTGCCCTGCGGGGTGGGCGCATTCGGCCGGTCGTTGTGGTCGTCAAGGCGCTGGCGTCTGCCGCGTGCATCGGGAGCGGCGGCTCGGCGGGGCGCGAAGGCCCCATCGTGCAAATCGGTTCCGCCTTCGGCTCCACGGTCGGCCAGTTGTTCCGCCTATCCGACGAGCGCATCCGCAACCTGGTGGCGTGCGGCGCGGCGGGGGGCATCGCAGCGACCTTCAACGCGCCCATTGCCGGCGTCATCTTCGCGCTGGAGGTCATCCTGGGGGAATTCACCACCCGCTACTTCGCCACCGTAGTCCTCAGTTCGGTTACGGCCAGCATCGTGAGCCGCACCGTCCTGGGCGATAATCCCGCGTTCGCCGTGCCTGCATATTCCATCGTCTCGCCCTGGGAGTTGCTGTTCTACGCCGTGCTTGGGCTGGCCGCCGCGGGCGTCGCATGGCTGTTCGTAACGGTGCTCTACTGGGCCGAAGACCGCTTTGACGCGCTGCGCTTCCCCGACGCCCTGAAGCCGGCCTTGGGCGCGATCCCGCTGGGGTTCGTTGGGCTGGCCATTCCCCAGGCGCTTGGGACCGGGTTCGCGCACATAGAGCAGGCGGTGTCCGGCGGCCTCTTCGCGCAGATCATGTTCGTGCTGGCCTTCGGCAAGATTCTGACCACATCGCTCACGTTGGGGTCGGGGAATTCGGGCGGTGTGTTCGCGCCGGCGCTGTTCATGGGGTCCATGTTCGGCGGCGCGTTCGGGAAGATGGTGAATGCGCTCTTCCCGGCCATCACGGGCAGTTCAGGCGCGTATGCGCTGGTGGGCATGTCGGCGGTCTTCGCGGCGGCCGCTCACGCCCCCATCACCGCCGTGCTCATCGTCTTTGAGATGTCGCGCGACTATCGCCTCATCCTGCCCCTGATGTTGGGCACCGTGCTGGCAACCCTGCTGTCGGAACACCTGCGCCGCGACTCCATCTACACCCTGAAACTCACGCGCAAGGGGATTCACCTGCAGCGCGGCCACGATATTGACGTGATGCAGGGGATTGAGGTGGGCGAGGCCATGACCACGCATTTTGACGCAGTGCCGGCGAATATGCCGGTCGCGGAACTGGCGCGCCTTTTCGCCGAAAGCCATCATCACGGGTTCCCTGTCGTGGACGAACAGGGCGGACTGGTTGGCGTGGTAACGATCCAAGACATGGAGCGCGCCACGGCTCGCCAGGAGGCGCTGGCTTTGACGGCGGGGGACATCGCCACCAGGGACCTCGTTTTCGCGTATCCCGACGAACCGCTGTGGGTCGCGCTGAAACGCATGGGCGCGCGCGACATCGGCAGGCTGCCGGTAGTCTCGCGCGAGAACCCCAGGAGACTGGTGGGGCTGATACGCCGCGCCGACATCATCAAAGCCTACAATACCGCCATCATCCGACGGATGGAACTGCAACAGCGCACCGAGCAACTGCGCCTGGGCAAACTCACGGGGACCGAGTTCCTGGAACTGGAAGTGGGCCAAGACGCGCCTGTGGCCGGCAAGGCGCTGAAGGATATGTGCTTGCCTCACGAATGCGTAGTGGTCTCGGTGCGTCGCGGGCGCAGGCTGATTATCCCCCATGGCGAAACCGTGCTGCAACCCGGGGACAAACTGACCGTCCTCGTCGCCGACGAGTGCCGACAGGAGGTGTGCTCCCTAGTCTCTGCACCGAACGCAAAGGGGGCCTACGCCTGATCGCGCCGGGTCAGAGGGACGCGGGCCTGTTGTCGGGCCAGCGCGACACAACCGCCTTGAGCCGTCGCTCAAACTCACCGCGCGGGAGCATCACCACGCGCCCGCACGTCTGGCACTTCAGCCCGATGTCGGCGCCCACGCGCATCACGCGCCACTCGTACCCCCCGCACGGATGGGGCTTGCGCAGGCGCACGATGTCGCCCATCTGAACGTCCATGGAGCCGATGCCTCCTCGCTTTCCATTATAACAGTCCCCGCTCGCTCCCCTCTCGCGCCACCCGCGGGGCAAGAAGGGGCCGGGGATGAGAGAGGGGCGGTTTCCCCACGCCGTATGGTACCAGTCCCCACCCCAGCCGTCAATTCTGCCCTCCCTGGCGAATTGTGTTATAATGCGCTGCGGAAAGGAGAACGACGCGACATGGCCGATTTCCGGGACATCTTGTTGATCCTTATCGGCGTTGTGCTGGCCATAGACGTGCACGAATGCGCCCACGCCTGGAGCGCCGACAAACTGGGAGATCCGACGGCCCGATTTCTGGGGCGCGTTACGCTGAACCCCATCAAGCACCTGGATCCGTTGGGAACCGTGATGATCGTCATGAGTTCGTTGTCGGGCTTCGGCATCGGGTGGGGCAAGCCCACGCCGGTGAATCCGTATCGGCTGAAGTACGGGCCGCGCGCGGGCATGGCGTTGGTGTCGGTCGCGGGGCCGCTGTCCAACCTGCTGACCGCCTTCATCCTGATGCTGCCGTACCGGATTTTTGGGCGAGCCGTGCCCCCCGCCCTGCTGACGATACTGGCCACGTGGGCCTTCGTAAACGTGATCCTGACCGTGTTCAATCTCATCCCACTGCCGCCGCTGGATGGGTTCAGCGTGCTCATGGGCATCCTGACCAGCATACGGTCGGCGAGTGTGCAACGGGTAACCCGCGCCCTGTCGCAGATAGAAGCCTACGGCCCGATGGTGCTGCTGGCCGTGCTGGCGGTGGGCTGGGTAACGGGCCGCAGCCTGCTGGGTGCCATCATGGGCCAGCCCGTGGACTTGCTCTGGAAGTTGATCGCGGGATGGTGAGCGTGCGGCCTCTCTACCGTGCCAGGCAGTTCTTTCGGGCGTTCCGCAGGCGCGACCCGAATGCGTTTCTCGCCGTGGCGGAGGCGCACCTGTCGCCGGGCCAGTTGGCGCTGTTCCGTCGCATGTCGCTCTACGACCAGGAGCACGCCGTGGATGTGCTGAACCGCCTGCGCCGCCAGGGTTGGAGGGATGCGGAACTCATGCAGGCCGCGCTCCTGCACGATGTGGGCAAGGCGTTCGTTCGCGCCAACCTGTGGCGGCGCGTGGCGCACGTGCTGCTATGGGCCACGCAGACGGAAGCCGGCCCGCGCAGCGCATATGCCCGCCACGCGGAGGTCGGCGCGGAGGCGGCCGAACGCGCGGGGAGTTCGCCGGACGTCGTGGCGCTCATCCGTCGGCACCACGCACCGCTGCCCTTGCCCCCGCGCGACCGATTGGACGACTGGCTCATCGCCCTGCATTTGGCCGACGAGTCGGCTTGAGGCGCGGCCCCGTCGCAGGGCGGGTTGAACAGGATTGGGGGAGGAAAATATGGCAAAACCGAAGATCGCGATTATCGGATTGGGAGTTGTGGGGACTTCCCTGGGCCTGGCGTTGCGCAAGGCCGATGCAGGATACGAACTCATCGGCCACGACAAGGACCCGGGCATCTCGCGCAGCGCGGGCAAGGCCGGCGCGGTCCACAAGACCGAATGGAACCTCATCGCCGCCGTGGAGGACGCCGACGCCATCATTCTGGCGCTGCCCCTGCCGGCCATCCACGACACGTTCAAGCCCATCGCGCCCTACCTCAAGACCGGCGTGGTCATCACCGACACGGCCAATGTGAAAGCGCCGGTGATGGCCTGGGCGCAGGAACTGTTGCCGGAGCATGTCAACTTCGTGGGCGGCAACCCCATCCTGCCCATGGGCAAGACCGGCCTGGAACCCGACGCCGACCTGTTCAGCGGAGGCGTGTACTGCCTCACGCCGTCGCCAACGGCAGCACCCATGGCGCTGGACTTCATGACCGACCTGGTGCGGCTCATCGGGGCGCAGCCCTTCTTCCTGGACGCGGCGGAACACGATGGCTTGATTGCCGGCGGCGAGCACCTGCCCCTGGTCATCGCGGCGGCGCTCCTGCGCGCCACGCAGAGCGCCGTCAGTTGGCGCGAGATGCGCAAGGTGGCGGGCGCGGCCTACGAGGCCGGAGCCTACCTGGGACCTGGCGACTCCGCCGCCTATCGGCACGCCTGCCAGGCCAATGCGGCCAACATCGTGCGCTGGATTGACGAGTTCATGCGGGCGCTGGGCGAACTCCGCCGCCAGATTGAGGAAGGCGACGAGGACGGCCTGGACGAGTCCTTCCGCCAGGCGCTGGAGATGCGCCACGCGTGGATGAAGGAGCGCGCGGCCAAGGAATGGGATCGGGCCGAGCAGCGCCTCTCGGAGCCGCCGCGCACCAGTTTCCTGCGCCAGGCGATTCTGGGCGGGGGCCTGCCGCCCTCGCGCAAGGACGAGGGCAAGAAAGGCCCCACAACGCGCTGATATGGCTTTCGTGTACATCGTGGAATGCGCCGATGGCACCTACTACACCGGCTGGACGGTGGATCTAGACGCGCGGGTTGCGGCGCACAACGCGGGG
This sequence comes from Chloroflexota bacterium, assembly GCA_014360805.1. NCBI lineage: Bacteria > Bacillati > Chloroflexota > Chloroflexota bacterium. The sequence goes on along the minus strand of JACIWU010000043.1, from coordinate 22,400 downwards.
ACCGGCGCGCGGTACACACGGGCGCGCCGCCCCGTGCGGCTGGTGTATTGGGAACACGCCGCCGACCCATCGTCCGCGCTGAAGCGAGAGGCGACCTTGCGGCGCATGTCCCACGCGCAGAAATCGCGGCTTGCAGCGACTCACGCCGCGAATTTGGAGGAGGTACGACCGTGATCAGCATCTCGGCGGCGATGCCGGCCTACAACGAAGAGGAAAACGTCGGCCCCATGGTGCAGGCGCTGGATCCGGTCCTGGCTTCCATCACCGACGACTACGAGATCATCATCGTGGACGACGGCAGCAAGGACAGGACCGCGGAGCGCGTGTTGGAGTTGCAGGCGCAGTACCCGAAGGTCCGCCTGGTCCGCCATCCGGTCAACCAGGGGTTCGGTGCAGCGGTGCATACAGGCTTCACCAGCGCAACGAAGGAATGGGTCTTCTACACCGACGCCGACCGCCAGTTCAAGGTAGAGGAACTTCACAAGTTGTTGCCCCTCACGGACAAGGCCGACATCATCGCGGGCTATCGGGCGCCGCGGGCAGACCCCTTCCTGCGCAAGGTCTTCGCCTTCGGCTGGTTCGCGCTGTGCACCATCCTGTTCGGCTACACCGCGCGCGACATTGACTGCGCCTTCAAGTTGTTTCGCCGCGAAATCCTGGACCACATCCGCGTGGACTCGCGCGGCGCGACCTTCAGCATAGAGTTTCTGGTGCGCGCAAAACGCGCGGGCTACCGCATCGCCGAGGTGCCCGTGAGCCACCTGCCCCGACTGGCCGGAAGCCCGACGGGCGCGAAGTTGAGCGTCATCACCCGCGCGTTCCGCGAACTGTTCCGATTCCGCCTGCGCCTGTGGCGAGAGAGGACGGCAAAAGAGGGGCGCACCTGAGTTGATCCGGCTGCAACTCCCGCCGCAACCGAACAGCGCCCGATCATCGCGCCTGGGCAGAGGGTAGCGGAATATGGCAGACCGGTCGCGTGTCCTGCGCATCCTGGCCGTGGCGCCCACGTCGTTCTTCGCCGACTATGGCTGCCATGTGCGCATACTGCAGCAGATCGCGGCCCTGCAAGAGCGTGGGCACGAAGTCCGGCTGTTGACCTACCCCACAGGCCGCGACGTGCCCGGCATTCGGACCTCTCGCGCGCGGGGCTGGCCCGGCATGCGAGGGCCGCAAATCGGCCCGCGCCCGGCGAAAATCCTGCTGGACGCCTCGCTCCTGGCGCACACCTTCGCCCAGGCGCGGCGCTGGCCCGCCGACGTGGTCATCGGCTACCTGCACGAGGGGGCGCTCATCGGGCGGGCCGCCGCCAGCCGCCTGCGCGCGACGCTGGCCTTTGACTACCAGGGAAGCCTGGCCGGCGAACTGGCGGGCTACGGCTGGCTGAAGCCGGGCCGACCCGCCTACCGCCTGGTGCGCGGCCTGGAACGGCGGATTCACCGGCGCGCCGACGTGATCCTGTGCAGTTCGCAGCACGCCGAGGCCGCGCTCCGCAGCGACGGCGACTGCTCGCGCGTGGTGGCCTTCCCCGACCGCGTGGACACGGCCTTCTTTGACCCAGACCGTTTCCCCGACGCCGTGCGGCGCGAATTGAAGGCCGCCCTGGGCATCCCCGCCGACCGCAAGGTCATCGTGTACCTGGGCCTGCTGGGCCGCCACCAGGGCACCCATCACCTTCTTCGCGCCATCGCCGCCTGGCCCGCCGACGCCCCGCCCGCCCATTTCGTCATCATGGGCTATCCCCAGGCCGACGCATTCCGACGCCTGGCCGAAGAGATGGGCGTAGCGGCCCGGGTTACGTTCACCGGAAAGATCTCCTACGACGACGCCCCGCGCTACCTCTCCATCGGAGACATGGCGGTAGCGCCAAAGGTCTCGGACACCGAGGGGCACGGCAAACTCCTGAACTACATGGCCATGCGCCTGCCCACCGTGGCGTTTGACTCGCCCGTCAGCCGCGAGTACCTGGGCGATTGGGGCCGCTACGCGCCCGTGGGCGACTCCGATGCGCTGGCCCGCCAACTGGCCGAACTCGCGGCGTCGGCCGACGCGCAGGCCATCGGAGCCGCGCTGCGCGCGCGCGCCCAGGCCCAGTTCGCGGCCGAGTCGCTTGGCCCGGCGCTGGAGCATGCGCTGCTGTCCATCGCCGACGGCCGCGCGGCCCGATGAGGAGGTCGGCCTGCCATGACGAAGAGGCGCATCGGATGGAGGGCTGCTTTCGTCGCGTTGATTCTCGTGGCGCTGGCCTTCGCCGCCCAGGATCCGCTCGCGGGTGTGGCGCACCAGGTGCGAGTTGGAGACATGCACCTGCGCGCGGGCGAGTACACCCTGGCGCGCCAGGTGTATGAGCAGGCCGCCGCCGTGCTTCCCGGCCGCGCCACGATTCTTCTGCGCCTGGGCGTCGCGCAGAGCGCGCTGGAAGAACGGGACGGCGCGCGGCAATCCCTCGCGCAGGCGGCGGCGAGTCCGTGGACGCGGGCGCGGGCGCTCGCCGGCCTGGCCGAGGCCGAGGAGGACGCCTACCGCGCCGGCCGCCTTTGGGCCGAGGCTGTGCGGGCGGGTTGGAGCGACCCGCTGGTCTTGGGCCGCTACGCGGAGCATCTGTGGCGGCGCGGGGATTTCCGGCAGGCGCAACCCATCGTCAGCCGCTCCCTGCGCCTGGCGCCGCGGGACGAGAAGACGCGCCTGCGCGCGAGCATCCTGCTCCTGCTGGACGACAAGCCCGAAGATGCGGCGGCGCTCGTTCGCGGCGTGGAGTCGGCAGTCCCCCTGACGGCGGCCCTCAGCGCAGGCGACCCTCCCGGCTCGCCCGACTTCTACCTGCGCGTCGGCGTGGCGCTGCTGTCCATGGACGAACAGCGGGCCGCGCGGGCGATGTTCGGGCGGGCGCGGGACTTGGCCCCCGACTCGCCCGTGGCGCAGACCTACTACGCCTATTGCCTGCACCTGGACGGCGACGACGCCGGCGCCATGGGCCTCTTGCGGGATGCCGCGTCGCGCTGGCCCGCGTATCCCCTCGTCTGGTACTTCCTGGGCGAGGTGGAGCGCGCCGCAGGGCACTACGCCGCCGCGCGGGCGCACTACGCCACGCTCTTCAACCTAGACCCCAAGAACGCCGCGGCCTGCGTCGCGCTGGCCGACGCCTACGCCGCCGAGAACCTGTTCACGGAGGCCGAGGCGTGGTACACGAAGGCCACGGAACTTTCGCCGCAGGACGGGCGCTTCTGGCTTGCGCTGGCGCAGTTCTACACCGAGCACCTGGCCGGCGTCGCGGGCAATGGGGTGGCCGCCGCCCGCAAAGCGACCGCGCTCCTTCCCGAGGACCCCGCGGCCCACGACGCCCTGGGGTGGGCGCTGTTCCTGTCCAACGACCTGGTCGGCGCGCGCGAGGCCCTGGAAACCGCCTTGCGGCTGGACGGCGACAGCCCTTCGGTGCAGTACCACGCCGGCAGTTTGTACTACGCCCTGGGCGACCGCGCCAGGGCCACGTACCACCTGACGCGCGTGCTGGACGTGCAGCCCAGGGGCCGCTTCGCCGCGCCGGCCCAGGACCTCCTGCGCCGCCTGAAATAGCCCTGCGGTCGTTAACCGCTATCCACGAATAACACGAATCTACACGAATGACATAGATGTAGACACGTAGGGCGGCTTTCCATAGCCGCCGAGGGTTGCGTTCTCCCGCACGCGCCGAATCTCCCAGTCTGTAGGGCGGCTTTCCATAGACGCCGAGGGTTGCGTACTCCGCACGCGCCGAATCTCCCAGTGGGGTAAGCCAATTGTACTATTCAAATTAGTAGAATCCATTTGACAAGCCGCCGGTTCTGTGCTATAATTGTACTAGTGAGAATCGTACAATTTCGGAGGCTGCATGTGAACATCCGAATCAACGCGGAAAGCGGCGTGCCCATCTACATGCAGATCGTGGATCGGATTCGGCACCTCGTGGCCACGGGGGTGCTGCGCCCTGGCCAACAGTTGCCCACCATTCGCCAACTGGCCGTGGACCTCAGGGTGGACCCGAATACCGTGGCCCGTGCCTACGCGATCCTGGACAGCCAGGGGGTCATCTCCACCCAGCAGGGGCGCGGCACCTACATCGCCGAGCACCCCGACGAGGCGCGGCTGGCCGCATTCCGAGAAGAGCAACTGCGGCAAATCATGAGCCATGCCATTCTGGACGCGCTGAGTCTCGGATACCGGCCCGACGAGGTACAGGACGCCTTCCTGCAAGAACTGACGCAGTGGCAGAAGCGCACAGAACGCGCGCACACCGAAACAAACACCCAAAACACGTGAGGAGGATTTCAATGGCAACTGTAACCCGAAGGAAAAGGATTCTTTCGCCGGAGCAAGCCGCGCTGGAGGCGAGGATGGTCAACGGCATATCCGTGGCCGCCTTCTTCCTCGCGCTCCTGGTCACGTCGCTCCTGGCCATCGGGCTGGACGCCTGGACAGCCGCGCCGGACTGGCTCATCGCGATGGTGGCCGCCGGCGGGGTTCTGATCGGTCTCTACCTGCTGTTCGCCATCAAGGTTGCCGACCAGTGGGAGAAGGCCGTCGTCCTGCGGTTCGGCCGTTTCCGCGGGCTGAAAGGGCCTGGCCTGTTCTGGATCATCCCCATCGTGGACTCGGTCCGCAAGTGGATTGACCATCGGGTGATGGTAACGCCGTTCAATGCGGAGAAGACCCTCACCAAGGACACCGTGCCCGTGGACGTGGACGCGGTGCTGTTCTGGATGGTCTGGGATGCGGAGAAGGCGGCGCTGGAGGTGGAGGACTACAAGACGGCCATCGCGTGGGCGGCGCAGACGGCCCTGCGCGAGGTCATCGGGCAGATGGATCTGGCCGATATCCTGGTGGGGCGCGCCAAAATGGACGAGGAACTCCAGAAGATCATTGACGCCCGCACCAACCCCTGGGGCATCACGGTGCAGTCGGTGGAAATCCGCGACATCGTGATTCCCGAGGCGCTGGAGGATGCCATGTCCCGCCAGGCGCAGGCCGAGCGCGAGCGCCAGGCGCGCGTCATCCTGGGCGAGTCCGAGAAGCAGATCGCCGAGAGTTTCCGCGAGGCGTCGCTGGCCTATCAGGAGAACCCCACGGCCCTGCACCTGCGCGCCATGAACATGCTGTTTGAGGGCCTGAAGGAGAAGGGCGCGCTCGTGATTGTGCCGTCTTCCGCCGTGGACACGATGAACCTGGGCGGGTTGATGGCCGCCACAGCCCTGGCGCAGAACGCCCCGAAGGAATGACAGGGCGCTTCCCCAAGGAGGGGTATCCATGACCAAATGGGAGTACCGCGTGTTGGTGTTCAAGAGCGGCTGGGGCGCACGCCTGAAGGAGGAGCACGAAGAAGTCCTGAACGCGCTGGGACAGGAGGGCTGGGAACTGGCGGGCAGGGCCGCCGAGAGCACAGTGATGAGCCTGGTGTTCAAGCGGCCCGTGGGAAAGCACAAGCCATCGCGCCACGTTGAGCAAGGCTGGCCGTCCTGGTAGGGCCCGCGCAGTCGCCCGTGCGGTTGGAGAAAGAGGCCGATTCTCGTATAATCCCCGCGAGGAGGGCTTTCATGGCACACAACACGAATCGGCCTCTCATCCTGGTTACCAACGATGACGGCATCGCCTCGCCTGGGTTGCGCGCGGCGGTGCGGGCCGCCCTGCGGCTGGGCGAAGTTCTGGTCGCCGCGCCGTCGGGTCAGCAGACGGGCGCGGGGCGCGGCACTCCTGGCAACGGCCCCTTGCTGCTGGAGCCGGCGCCCCTCACCCTAGACGGCCAGCCCGTCCGCGCCTACGCCATCCCCGGCACGCCCGCCCAGACGGTCATGTACGGGGCGCTGGTGCTGGCCGATAGGCCCGTGGACCTGGTGATCTCGGGCATCAACTACGGCGAGAACCTGGGTGTGGAGATCACGGCGTCGGGCACGGTCGGCGCGGCGCTGGAGGCGGCGGCGATGGGCATTCCGGCCCTCGCCATCTCGCGCGAGACGCACAAACGGTTCCATTTCAATCCAGAGGAGGGGATGGATTTTGCGGCGGCGCAGCACTTCGCCGAATTGTTCGGGCGATTACTGCTGGCCCGGAAGATGCCCGCGGATGTGGACATACTGAAGGTGGACGTGCCCGAAGATGCCACTGCCGACACGCCCTGGCGCGTTACCCGTGTGTCCCGCCAGCGCTACTACTATCCGGTGCCGCCCGCGAACCCCGACCTGTCCAGGCCGATCTATGTGGACTACGAAGTTCAGTTGTACATGGATACGCTGGAACCCGATTCGGACATTTGGGCTTTGGCGGTGGACCACGTGGTGTCGGTGGCTCCGATCTCGCTGGACCTGTCATCGCGCGTCGCGCTGGATGAGGTAGATCGCGTGCTGCGCGCCGCCCGAACCGTCCGGCCCGACGCGGGGGCGTGAACCACGCCACAAGTGGAGGATTTCCGATGGTGATTGAAACCTATGGATTGACCCGCAAATTCAACGGCAACCTGGCCGTGGATGATCTGACGATAGATGTCCGAGAGGGCGAGGTGTTCGGCTTCCTCGGCCCTAACGGCGCGGGCAAAACGACCACGGTGCGCATGTTGGTGTGCCTGATTCGCCCCACGTCGGGCACTGCGCGCATCAACGGCTACGAACTGGGGCGCGACAACCAGCAGATTCGCCGCATTTGCGGCATCCTGACCGAGACGCCGGGCCTCTACGAGAAACTCAGCGCACGGGAAAACCTGCTGTACTTCGCTCGGCTGTACGACGTGCAGGACCCGGAGGCCCAGGTGCGCAAGTATCTCCAGATGTTGGGCCTGTGGGACAAGCGCGGTGAGCCGGTGGGCATCTTCTCCAAGGGCATGCGCCAGAAGGTGGCCATCGCCCGCGCCCTGATTCACGAGCCGCGCCTGCTGTTCCTGGACGAGCCGACCGCCGCCCTGGACCCGGAGTCGGCCAAGACGGTGCGCGATTTCATTGAGGAACTCAAGGGCGAGAGGCGCACCATCTTCCTGTGCACGCACAACCTGGACGAGGCCGAGCGGCTGTGCGACCGCATCGGCGTCATCCGCCAGCGCCTCATCGCCGTGGACACGCCCGATGGCCTCCGCCGCAGCCTGTTCGGCCGCCAGACGGTGGTGCAACTGGCGGAGGTTACGCCCGCGCTGGTGGATGCCCTGCGCGGCCTGGAGTTCATCTCCCACGTCAAGCAGGACGGACATCGGCTTCTCGTGTCGCTCTCGGACCCCGACGCGCAGAACCCCGTCATCGTAGAGCGCCTGGTGCGTGCGGGCGCGAAAGTGCAGTACGTGAGCGAGGTCAAGCACTCGCTGGAGGACGTGTACCTGACGCTGGTACGGGAGGAGGCGCGATGAAGAAGGCGCTCGTCGTATTCCGCAAAGAGTGGCGCGAGATTCTCAAGAACAAACTCATCCTCTACACAATTGGGGTTCCGCCCATCCTGCTGGCCATCCTGCCGCTGGTCATGATGTATTTCATGCGCAACGAGCCGGTGGACCCCGAAGACTTGGCCATGTACGCGCAATTCGTCGCGGCGCTGCCCTGGCTCACCGAGCAGGAAGTGGTGATGTACGTGCTGCTCAATCAGTTCGTGCTGCTGTTCCTGATGATGCCCGTGGTCATCCCGGTTACCATCGCGTCCTTCAGCATCATCGGCGAAAAGGAGCAGCGCAGCCTGGAGCCGCTTCTGGCCACGCCCATCCGCGTTACCGAACTCCTGGCGGGCAAGACGCTGGCGGCGGTGGTGCCGGCGCTCCTGACCACATGGGCGGCCTTCGCCATCTTCCTCGCGGGGGCCTACTTCCTGGCCACGCCTGCGCTCTTGCGCGCGCTCCTGTCGCCCATGTGGTGGTTGGCGTTCTTCGTCATGGCGCCGCTGTTCTGCGTCCTGTCGGTGGCCATCGGCGTCGTGATCTCCTCGCGGGTGAACGACACCCGCGTGGCCCAGCAGATCGGCGGACTCATCGTGCTGCCGGTGGTGGCCCTCGCCATGCTCCAGACCTTCGGCAAGGTGCTGTACACGACGCAGACCTTCGCGCTGGCCTGCGTGGTGCTGGCTGCGGTGGATGTTCTCGTCATCCGCGTGGGGAGCAACCTGTTCCAGCGCGAGACGATTCTGACGCGCTGGAAGTGATCGCCACGGCAAACCGCAGGCGGTTTGGGCAAGTACACGTTCGGGCAGGAGGTGTGTGATGGACAATCTCGCTCTCGTGTTGGCTCCGCTGGTCGTGTTGCAGGTGGGACTGATGGCGCTGGGCTACGTGGACCTGGCGCGGCGCGACGCCGTGCGCGGCGGCAAGAAGTGGGTCTGGGCGCTGGTCATGCTCGTGAGTTTCGTCGGCCCCATCCTGTACTTCGCGATAGGCCGCGAGGAGTAGCCCATGTCCGATGTCGCCATTCGCTGCGAGGGCCTCACGCGCCGATTCGGCAAAGTTATTGCCGTGGACAACCTGAACCTTGAGGTGAAGAGCGGCTCGGTGTTCGGGTTCCTGGGGCCGAACGGCGCGGGCAAAACGACCACCATCAAACTGCTGACCGGCTTGCTCCGCCCCACCGGTGGCCGGGCCTGGATCGCGGGCCAGGAGGTGCAGGTGGAGCGCGTGGAGGCACGGGCGCTGTTCGGCTACCTGCCCGAGGAACCCGTGTTCTACGGTTGGATGACGGCGCGGGAGTTGCTCACTTACGCCGGGCGCCTGTTCGGCATCCCGGACCGCGCCCTCAAGCCGCGCGTGGAGGAATTGCTAGACCTGGTGGGGCTGAAACCCGTGGCCGGCCGCAAGGTGGGCGGGTTCTCGCGGGGCATGCGGCAACGCCTGGGCCTGGCCCAGGCGCTGGTCAACGCCCCGCCGGTGCTCATCCTGGACGAGCCTGCTTCGGCGCTGGACCCCATCGGGCGGCATGAGGTGCTGGCGCTCATCCGGCGGCTGCGCGCCCACGATGGCATCACCATCTTCATGTCCACGCACATCCTGGCCGATGTGGAGCGGACGTGCGATACCGTCGCCATCATAGACCGCGGGCGGCTCCTTGCCGTGGCCGATCAGGAAGAGTTGCGCCGCCGCTATGCCGTGCCGGTGTTCACGGCGGTGGTGGCAGGCGAAGAACCCGACATCCGCGCGCTGCACGCCCGACTGGAATCGCTGCCCTGGGCCGAACGCGTGGAGCGCGCCGACGACTGCCTGCGCGTGTTCGCGACCGACGAGGAGACCGCGCGCCGCCAACTGCCCGCAATCATCGCGTCCAGCCCCGCCATCCTCCTCCGCTACGAAGTAGGAATGTCCAGCCTGGAAGATGTCTTCCTGCGGGTGCTGGGCCGCGAGCCTGGCGGACGCCATGCCTCGGGAGGTGCATGACCATGCGGCTTGGGACTCTCTTGAGAAAGGAACTCCTGGAGTACTGGCGGACCTACCGCGCGGTGGTTCTCGGCGTCGTGTTCGTGATCTTCGGGATACTGTCGCCCGCGGCAGCGCGCTACATGCCCGACATCCTCGCCGTGTTGGACACGCAGGGGATGGTCATCCAGTTGCCCCCGCCCACGGTGGCCGACGCCAACGCGCAGTTCGTCAAGAACATGTCGCAAATCGGGGCCATCGCGCTGATTCTCATCGCCATGGGAGCGGTCTCCCGCGAGCGGGACAAGGGGACGGTGGCCTTCACCCTGAGCAAGCCCGTGCCGCGCGGGGCCTTCCTGCTGTCCAAGGCGCTGGCGCTGCTCATCATAACGTGGGCCGCGTTGGCGCTGGCGGCGATGGTCCACGCGTACTACACGCGGCTCCTGCTCGGCCCGCTGCCATTGGGCCGCTGCGCGGCTATGGCAGCGCTGGTCGGCGTATACCTCACCGCGCTCCTGGCGATCACGTTCCTGGGGAGCACCCTGACGAAGAGCCTGGCCGTGTCGGCGGCCGTGGGCTTCGGCGGCTACCTGCTCATCGGCCTGCTCGGCGCGATCCCACGGCTGGCCCCGTACCTGCCGGGCGACCTGCTGGGGCGGGCGCTGGCCGCGGGCAACGGCACGTTCCAGATGGCGTGGGGCGGCTTCATCAGCGCGCTGGCCATCGCCGTGGGCTGTTGGGTGGCGGCCTGGCTTGCCTTCCGCCAGGTGGAACTATGAGCGCGAACCCGCCTGCGGCACAGCCCTGGGCGACCCCGCACACGCGAGGGGCAACCTGATGCAGCCCCAGCCGCGTGCGTACTACCGTTCCTTCCCCACCCAGTTGTGGGTGCTCGTAGGGGGCGGGTTCATCAACTCCCTCGGAAGCGCGTTGGTGTTCCCGTTTCTGACGCTGTACCTGCGGCAGCGGCTGGGAATCCCCCTGCTCCAGGTGGGGCTCGTCTTCACCATCAACGCCGCCGCCGGATTGTGCGCCGGAATGCTGGGCGGGTTCATCGCCGACCGCTTCGGGCGCCGCACGGTGATGCTCGTCAGTTTGCTTTCCACCAGCGTCGTGCTGCTCCTGATGGGCCTGGCATCCACCTACGCGCAGATGGTCGTCCTGGCCGCCGCCATCGGGCTGACCAGCCCGCTCTCGCAGCCTGCGAGGGACGCCATGATCGCCGATTTGACCCAGCCAAGCCAGCGGGCCGAAGCCTACAGTATGCTGCGCGTCGCTAGCAACCTGGGCTATGCCATCGGCCCGGCCATCGGCGGGTTCCTGGCCAGCGTCTCGTACCTACTCTCCTTCGGCTTGGCGGCGTCGGCCTCGCTGGCGGTGTTCGTCCTGACTTGGTTCCTGGTGCGCGAGACCCTGACCGACGCCGCCCGAGCGCACGCCGGCAACAACCCATCGCGCGGGTTCGGCCCTGTGTTTCGCGACGCGCCGTTCATGCTCTTCTGCGTGCTGGGGCTTTTGACCGCAGTGGCCTACGCTCAGGTAACGACGAACTTGCCGGTGCACATGAAGGAATCGCTTGGGCTGGGCGAACGCTACTTCGGGTGGGTCATGACCACCAACGCGGCGATGGTGGTGGCGCTCCAGATGGCCATCACCCGCGCCATTGCCCGGTGGCCGCGGCTGCCGACCCTGGCGCTCGGCGCGGCCCTGTACGGCGTCGGCCTGGGCGCCATCGGGTTGGTGTCGGCGTTCCCTGGGTTCATCGCGTGCGCGGTCATCTACACCCTGGGCGAGATAGTAGTCTCACCCACGGCCAACGCCTTCACCGCCGACCTTTCGCCGGCCGAGATGCGCGGGCGCTACATGGGGCTTCTGGCCCTCACGTGGGGCTTGGCGTATGGCATCGGCCCCGCGCTAGGCGGCGCGATGTACGATGCGGGGCTCAAGGTCGCCCTGTGGTTCGCGGCGGGCGGCCTCGCCTTGGGCACGGCCCTGGGCTATCTCTTGCTCCAGCGGTACATGCGCAAGCGGGGCTAGCGCGGGCCGCGGAACACCGCCGGCAGGAAGACCCGCTTCGGCACGGGCGGCCTGGTCGCCGTCCTCGTCGGCGTCGCCGTGGGGGTCCTCGTGGCCGTCGGCGTCCGGGTGAGCGTTGCCGTGGGGGTAGGCGTTGACGACGCGCTTGCGCGCCAGGCGTACATCACCCGCGCCAGGCCATCTGTCCCCAGCGTCACCCAGGCCAGGTGCACAGTGCCATCGGGCGCCACGCCCACGGCCACATCCAGGGGCGTACCGGATACGCCGACGGTTTCCGTCTCGCCCCAGGCGCCCGCGAACCATCGGCGATACGCCACCGAATCCATCCGCGCCCAGGCGATGTGAAGGCTTCCGTCGCTCCCCTGGGCCAAGTCCGGCGCGAAGGCGCCGCCCGCGCCCGAAACGCCGACGGCGCTACCCCAACCCGACGCCGAGCCCGACGCGTAGTAGATTTGGTATCCCGCTCCGGTGTCCTGCTGCCAGACGGCGTGCGCCAGTCCTGCCAGGCACGCCAGATGCCCCGCCGAGGCGTTGAAATCGGGCGCGTTGGAGACCGAGACCGGCAGCGACCACTCCATGCCGCTCCGAACCGTGTACCACAGTTGCTGCTTGCCCGTCAGCGGGTCGCGCTCCTGGAACAGCACGTGAGTCCCCTGGGCGTCCAAGCACACGTCCGACGCGCTGCCCGAAGCGCCGGGCACGGCCTCGGCCGTCCACGGCGCTGCGCCGTCGCGCGTAGCGAGATAGACCTCATTGTACGCGGCCCCTCGCTCGGTCCAGGCCACGGCCAGCAGCGTCCCGAACCTGTCGGCGGCAGGCGATAGCGAGTCCCCGTCCGTCGGCATGGCGCTCACGGGGAGTGCCCACGCGCTCCCATCCCAATCGGATTCGTACACATCCCACTGCCCGCCCAGTTGGGCTGCGAAGGCCAGATGCGCGGCGGCTCCCTGGCCGCCCACAAGCGCAGGGCCAACGCCTTGCGCCGCCTCGCGGGCGACGGGGTTCACGGTGGGCGCGCCGTATGCGTGCCAAAGGCGGCCGTCATCCTCCCAGACCACGTGCACGACGCCCCCGTCGGAAACCGCCAGCGCCACATCTGCAATTCCGGCGGATGCCGACCCCAGGGCAATGGGCGTGGACCACCCGCCCGCCGACGCGGACAGCGGCGCGCCGACCTGGGCGCGGACGGCAGCAGTGATCACGAGGCACAAGACTGACACGATGACAACGCTGCGACGCATGGCTCCTCTCCAACAAAACGCCGGGTGCGGTAGCGGGCCGCACCCGGCCAACGAGACCCGTTCCCCCTCGCCTATTCCGTCGTGGCGCGTATGGCCTCAATCTTCAGCGCGACCATGTGCCCGCTGGCGGAGCGGAGGGCAATCACGCGCACGTGGGAGCCCACCTCCACCGGGCCAACGATAACCGTCCACGGCGTAACCCAGATGTCGTAGATGACCGGCAGCGTCCCATCGGGCGCGATCTTCCAGATGCCCGGGATGGGCGATTTCTGCACGACCCGTCCGGTGAAGTCCATGATGTCGGGCACGGCCTCGCGGACGGTGATGTGCGACGCCTCCACCACGCGGTCGGTTCGCAGCGTGCCGGTAACCACCGCCATCAGCCCGACGGCAGGGGGCAGCCCGTCTATCACCGTCTCGGGCGTGATGAGCACGCGGATGCCGCGGACGATCCAGTAGTCGTCGTGAATCTCGTCAATGCGCCCCGCGAATGTGATCTCCTGGTTCAGCGGCGGGCGGAGCACCTTGATGCGCAGCGCCACAAGGATCCCGTTGGCGTCGGCGACATTGCTCACGCTCACCGGCACCGCCACGACGTGCACCAGCGCGCCCACATCCGCCGGCCCCTTCGTCTCGTCAATGGTCGTGCTGACCGTAACCGTTACGCTGATGACGCTGGGGAGCAGGTCGGTGCTCGTGAGCGGCCGTATGCCCCACACCGCCGGCAGTTCCTCGCTAGACTTGCTGACGATGATCCCCTGGAAACTGACCGGCTCGTGCTGCGGCTCGCGCACGCGAATGCGCGTGGCCACCACGGATCGGTCGGGCTGCAGGAATCCCTTGACCTCGGCGATGAGGCCCACCTGCGGCGTGCCGATGATCTCCGTGGTCGCGGTGATGATCACCCGGACGTTGCGCACCGTCCACTCGGTCTCGCCGATGCTCTGAATCGGCCCGAAGAACTCCACCTCCACCTGGCTGGGTCTGCGGATGAGGATGAGTCGCGCGTCCACTTTGCCGTCGCTCGTCCGGAAGCCCGTTACGTCGGCGATGTCCCCCACCGCAGGCACGACGCCGTCGGGCAGCAACTTGGTCTTGTCGGACACGACGACCGTCTCCGTGCCCACCGTCCACTCGCCCAGCACGCCATCGGGGGGCAGCGCCACAATGGGCGCGGCGAAGTGCACCGGCCGCAACTGGATGGGAGGCCTGAGCACCTTGATCATCCGCGCCAGCACGGAACGATCCGGCTGGCGGACGCCGACAACCTGCACGGTTGCGCCTACGTCCGCGGGGCCGGCCTGCTCGTTGACCACCGTCTGCGCGTTGAGCCGAACCGTCACGCCGGACACAATCCACTCTGTGTCGCTGTGCTTCGCCTGGATGATGCCGACGAAGCTTACCGAGGGGTTTCCTGGGGGCTCTGGCGATGGGCCTTCGGCCAGGGCCGTGGGCACCAGGAGCGTCAGCACGGCCACGATCCCCACCATCACCGAGAGGAGCCGAGTGAGTTTTCGTTCCATCGTGATCCTCCTATGCTTTGAGGTCGCGTACGGGGGTCTCCCAGGATTGGTTGGGCGGAGGGAGGCCGCCTGCCGCCCGAATGCTTGGGGGGCATTCGTGGACAGAGGTTGGGCCAACCCTGGGAGACACCCCGCCGCTTGTTTCCGTTGAGTCAAACGCACCACGGGGGCTGCGGATACGGGCGCGCGTCGCGTCGTGGGCGCAAATCGTGGGGGCGGGTCTAGCGTAGGGGCAGGTTCAGCAGGGGCAGGTCTGATACCCACATCCTACATGATGTGGCAAAAAGAAAGCCAGCCACTCCAGCGGCTGACTTCAAGACGGCTCTGTGTGGGCACGCCCCGCCACGGTTGGCGGGGACCTCGTCCCCACGACCGCGGCGCTGCGAATTTCGTCGCCATCCCCGCCCCGTGGCAGGGATTCGCGTCCGCCTACTTCTTGTAGCGGTACACGATGCGCCCGCGGGTCAAGTCGTAGGGCGACAACTCCACCAGAACGCGGTCGCCCAGCAGGATGCGGATGTAGTACATGCGGATCTTGCCGGAGATGTGCGCGAGCACCTCGTGCCCAGAATCCAGTTGAACGCGGAACTGGGCGTTGGGCAGCGTCTCTATCACGGTGCCTTGCGCCTCAATGACTTCCTTCTTCTTCGCCTGTCGCGTGTCCCGTTTCGCCATGCAACCTCCTGCCTCAAACTCGGCGCGCCTACGCGCACGTCCCTGGGCCCGCGCCGGTCTGCGGGCCGTCGGCGTCCAGTGTCCCGTTGTCCGAGAACTCGTCAAAATCGTCCAGCAACACTTCCCTGGGCTTGCCCCCGACCTCGGGCGGCCCGATGATGCCGCGCTCTTCCATGAGGTCAATCAGCCGCGCCGCCCGCGGATACCCGATGCGCATCCGCCGCTGCAGCAGCGACGCCGACGCGGTCCCGGTCTGCCGCACCAGCGCGATGGCCTGGTCCAGCAGATCGTCCTCCTCCTCGGCCTCTTCCAGCGAGGCCCACGGCGCGGGCGCTGGCGGGCCTTCGGCAGGCAGCGCCTCTACCCAGAACTTCACCAGGTTGTCCACCTCGCGGTCCGAGACAAAGCAGCCCTGCAACCGCTGCAGGTGGCTGGAATCGGGCGACATGAACAGCATGTCGCCGCGCCCCAGCAGTTTCTCGGCGCCGGCCGTGTCCAGAATCACCCGCGAATCCACCTGCGACGTTACCGCAAACGAGATGCGGGCCGGGAAGTTGGCCTTGATGAGGCCCGTTACCACATCCACCGACGGGCGCTGGGTGGCGATGACCAGGTGAATGCCCGTAGCCCGCGCCATCTGGGCGATGCGACAGATTGACCGCTCCACCTCTTCGGGGCTCATCATCATCAGGTCGGCCAGTTCGTCAATCACCACCACGATGCGCGGCAGCGGGTCTTGGCCCTGCGCCATCTGCCGGCGGTTGTAATCCTCCAGGTGGCGCGCCTTCTCAGCCGCGAACTTGCGGTAGCGCTCGTCCATCTGGAAGGTAACCCACCGAAGCGCCGCCACAGCCGACTCCAACTCCACCACCACCGGCCCGATGAGGTGGGGCAGCCCGTTGTATCGGGTCAGTTCCACCATCTTCGGGTCTATCATGACCAGGCGGACGGCATCCGGCCCGTTGTTGAAGATCAGCGACGAGACGATGGCGTTGATGCACACGGACTTGCCCGAACCCGTCGCGCCGGCGATGAGCAGGTGCGGCATCTCGGCCAGGTCCGCGAATACCGGCTTGCCCGACACGTTATGCCCCAGCGCGATCTTCAGCCGACCCTTGCTCTTGCGGAAGGCGTCGGACTCCAACACCGACCGCAGCGACACCAGGCTCACGTCGGCGTTCGGGACCTCTATGCCGACCAGGGATTTCCCGGGCACCGGGGCCTCAATCCGAATCGGCGCGGCGGCCAGAGCCAGCGCTAGGTCGTTGGCCAGCCCGTAGATCTTGCTGACCCGCACCTTGCGCTGCCGGACGTGGCCGTTGGAGCCGGGCGCCTCTATGTAGCCGGGCTCCACGCCGAACTGCGTTACCACCGGCCCGACGTTGATTTCCACCACCCTGGCCGGCACGCCGAAGGAAGCCAGCGTCTCCTCTATGATGGCCGCGCGGATTCGCGCATCGGTCTCGCTGAACTTCTGCGGCGAACCTGGGTCCAGCAGGTCAATCGGCGGGAGATTCTTCGCCCGCCGCACCCGCGGCTGTGGCGCTGGCTCAGGCTCCACCTCAGGCTTGGCCGCCTTGGCCTTGGGCAGGGCCGGGCGCTTCCGTGGAGCAGGCTGCGGCGGGAGGTTCACCACCGGCTCCTCGGCCTCGCGCCGACGCAGCCGATCCCGAATCGCCTCGGCAAGCCCTGCGGCGGTCTGCCGTGCCGCGGCCAGGTGCTGGGGAGTCAGGCCGAGACCCAGCACCGCGCCGCCTGTCAACACGACCGCGAGAATCAGCCAGGCCCCTGCTGTCCCGACGGCCGAGGCGAGCAGGCGGGTGATGGCCCAGCCCACGTACCCGCCGCCCTGCCCCATGTCGGCCGCCGCCAGCGGGTCTGGCCCGCCGCCGATCAGGTGGAACACGCCCAGCAGGCCCAGGAACAATAATTCCAAACCCACCACGGTATCCCATTGCTGGGACAGATGTTCCCACACGCGTGGTTTCACAAGGGAGACGCCGGTAGCCGCAAAGCCTGCGCCTACCAGAAAAGCGCCCCACCCGAAGACGCGACGGAGTCCTTGCGCCCACCAATTGATCCACGCGCCTCGGGTGATGGAAAGGAGGCTGAGCAAGGTAACCAACCCCAGGGCAACCAGAAGGACGGCGACGATTTCCCGTCGGTATCGGGCTGCGCGAAGCCCAGGGACTTCAGTTGCTGGGTTTGATTTTCGGCGTGTCATACAGGCGCACCGCGCGGGCCGTCAGGTCGCACCGCTGCTTTCGCGCTCGCAACCTCGCTCTTTCTGCAAGGCCGCCGCCCTGTCCTACTCCAGGCGGCGGGCCATGCGTCGCTGCTGTTGACGCATCTTGCGCAGGCCGCGCCGTTTGGCCTTGCGCTTCAGTTCGCTCTTGGAGACATACCAGCGCTTCTGACGGTACACGCTGAGGATTTTGTCCTCGGTTACCTGCTTGCGGAACCGCCGAAGCAAGTCCTCGTATGACTCTCCAGATCGCAGTGTAACGGTAGCCAACTGTGTTTCACCTCACTTCCCATAGGCCGGAGCAGGGCGCTTCTGCCGTGGGCAGCGGAAGCGCGCTGGCGGCCGGTATTTCGTTCCGAGAGGGGGCCACTCCAGGGATAGAAAACGGCCCCGCTGTGGTCAGCAGGGGCCGCTCATGGTCTGTCGTTCGCGCCGCGCTACAGTCCACGTGCACTCAACCATCCTCGCTCCGCAAGACCCTTGATAGCGAATGTAGCCGCATCCCCGGAACAGCCCACGCTGACGTTACGAAGACTGGCGGCCTCTCGGAGACGAATCCCCTCAAAGCGGCCTCCTGACCTCGCGTTATGCGCCCGTCGCTTTTTGCAGGCGGGCTTACAAGGCCATTATACGGAATGAGCGAAAAGATGTCAAACATTCGCACTGCGGGATTGGCTGCGTCCTGTGTGGGCGACCGAGGTGCGACGCGCTTTCGGGAGCGCGCCGCACCGATGCGAGATTCTCACCGCAGAGGCAGGGGCAGCGGGCAGGTATGGGAACCTCCTCCACCATTCCCCATTCGCGTGGATTAGCGTTATTCGCGGTTACAGTTCGTAGGGCGGCTTTCCATAGCCGCCGGGGGTGGGGGCAGGTATGGGAACCTGCCCCTACTCTTCCCCATTCGTGTGGATCGGCGTTATTCGCGGTTCCACAGGCGGGCCGCGCTGCGCTTGCCATTTTGCCCGCGCGATGCTAAAATTGCAGGGCCAACAACCCAGACCGGGAGGGGAGTATGCGCATCCGTCGTGCGGAACTCGTGGACCTGAACGCGTGCATGGACATGGACCGCTCCTATTCCACCGACTACGTGTGGCAGGTGGAGGAACGTTCCCGTAGCGGCGAAATCTCCGTTACCTTTCGGACGGTCCGCCTGCCCCGCACGGCGCAGATTCGGGTTCCCCGACTGGAAACCGGCCTTCTAACCTGCTGGCAGCAGGATGAATGCTTTGTCGTCGCCGAGAACGACAGCCGGATTCTCGGCTTCCTGAACATGCCCGTGGTGCCATCGGAACCTGTGGCGCGCATCCGCCACCTGGTGGTGGACGCGCCGCACCGCCGCAAGGGCGTGGGGAGCGCCTTGCTGACGTCTGTAGCCGCATGGGCGCGCGACCAGGGCGTGAGCGGCATCCTGGCCGAGACCGAGACCAACAATCATCCCGCCATCTCGTTCCTTCAGCGACAGGGGTTCGCGTTTTGTGGCTACAGCGACCAGTTGGCGGTGAACCAAGGCATTCGGCTGTTCTTCATCCTGCCGCTGCGCTAGAACAGCAGAAGCGAAACTGGAGCGGGCTTTGTGTCGCCTGATTTGCAATTTGCCCTGAAATTGCTTTCGTCCATCAACCTGACCGTCGCCTCGGCGATCGTGCTGACGGCGTTTTCTCTGGTGGCCTACATGCTGGCCCACAACTTCCGCAACGCCGTCGCGCGGGCGTTCTCGTTGCTGCTCCTCTTCGTGGCGGTGGTTTACTGCGGCGACGTGATGGTGGCCAACGCCCAGGTTCCCCGCGCGATTGAGGGCTGGCTCCGCTTCCAGTGGCTGGGCATCGCGTTTGTCCCTGCGGCCTACCTGCACTTCTCGGACGCCCTGGCGCGCACGACGGGCATCTCTGCGCGGCCTCGGCGGACGCGCGTGCTTGTCGGCTACGGCCTGGGCGTGCTGACGCTGGGGGCCGTCCTGTTCTCGGACCTCATCGTGCGCAGCCGCGAGACGTATCCCACGCTCGCCTACTTGCAGGCTGGGCCGTTGTTCTGGGCCTTCGCCCTGTACTTCGTCATCGCCACGCTCACGGGAGCGCGCAACATCCAGCGGGCGCGGCTTCGCGCGCTGACGCCCGCCACGCGGCGGCGCATGACCTACCTGGCCGTGGCGTTCGTCGCCCCGGCGTTGGGCGCCTTTCCGTATCTTCTGGTGGCCAGCCTGCCCCCCGATCCGCTGGCGCAGATGGCACTGGAGAGCCTGCTGTTCGTCGGCAACGTGGCCGTCTCGCTCATGATCGTCGTCATGGGGTACGCGGTCGCCTACTTCGGCGCGCTGACGCCCGACCGCGTGATCAAGCACAGCCTGATCCACTACTTGCTGCGCGGGCCGTTCGTGGGCACCTGCGTCCTGGCCCTCATCCTGCTCACGCCCGACACGGAGCGGCTCCTGGGTCTGCCCCGCGAGACGTTCCTCGTCTTCTCGGTAACGGGCCTCATCGTCGTCTTGCAGGTGCTCATCAACGTGAGCAAGCCGTTCATTGACCGCATCATCTATCGGCAGGACAGGGACGAGATCCTCTGGCTCCAAGAACTGGACAATCGCCTTCTGACCAGCAGCGACCTGTCGCAAATCCTGGAGAACATCCTCGCCACGATTTGCGAGCAACTGCGGGTGGGCGGCGGGTTCGTGGCGCTGTTGAGCGGCGAAGGTCTGCAATTGGAAACCGCGTGTGGCTCGGCCGAGAAGGCGCGCGCGTGCCTGCGCGAACTGCGGCCCAACGGATGGGCGCTCTCCTCCCCCGATGCCCCTTCGCAGAACGGCAGGCGGCTTTCCCTGCGCCGCGACAACTTCCGCGAGGAGCATGGCTACTGGCTGATCCCGCTGCGCTCCAAAGACCGACAAAGCGTGCTCGGCGTCCTGGGGATGGAAGCGCGCATCTACCCGCTGACGGAAGAAGAGATCGCATCGCTGGAGACGCTGGTGGGCCAGGCCGAGATCGCGCTGGAAGACCGTCTGCTCCAGCAGACGGTGTTCGCGGCGCTCAAGCAGATCACCCCCGAAATCCAGCAGATTCAGCAGTGGCGCACCGAGCCGCGCTACGCCACCACGCCGCCGATCCCCTCGCTGCGGGTGGATGCCGACGCCGCCGAGTTCCGCCAGGCGGTCAAGGACGCCTTGAGCCAACTTTGGGGCGGGCCCAAACTCACGCGCAACCCGTTGACCCAACTGCACGCTGTGAGCCAGGCCGTAGGGGAGGCCAACGGCAATCCGGCCAAGGCGCTCCGCCAGACCCTCATCCAGGCGGTGGAGATGCTGAAGCCCGCCGGAGAACGTTCGTTCACGGCGCCCGACTGGCTGCTGTACAACATTCTGGAGATGAAGTTCATCCAGCGCCAGAAGACCAGCGACATCGCCCGCAAACTCGCCATGAGCGAGTCGGACCTGTACCGCAAGCAGCGCGTGGCGATTGAGGAGGTCGCGAAGGTCCTCGTGGCGATGGAGAAAGAGGCCATTCAGACGCGCGCCGCGCAATGACCTCGCGCCCACAGGTGGCAACGGCCAGGGGCAGACGTCTAGGTCTGCCCCCTCTGCGCCAATTCGCCTATCCTTCCGCTGTTTTGCCTTTCCACTCCTCGCGCACGCGCGTCAGCACCAGCGCCGACACGAGGAACATGAACCCGTAGATGGCGAAGATGAGCACATACCCGATGCCCGGCGACTGGGGCACATGGCGGGTGAAGTAGTCGGCGATGGGGCCGCCGATGTAGCCGCCCACCGCGCCGGCCCCCGCCCCCGCCAGGTTGGAGATGCCCAGGTACTTGCCGGCCTCTTCCTTCGGCACGATGTCGGTGCCCAAGGCCCAGTTGGTGGTGAAGAACATGCCGGTGGCCGCGCCGACGATGCAGCCGCCCACGTAGATGACGGTCATGTTGGGCGCCAGAATGAGCACCAGCGCGCCCAGCGCCGCAATGATGCCACTCGCCGCCACCAATCGCTTGCGCCCGACTCGGTCCGCCAGGTACCCGCTCGGGAAGGCGAAAAGCAGAATCAGAATGCCCACCACCATCATCAACTGCGAAGCAGGCTTGGCGGCCGTTTCGCCCGGAAAGCCCAGGCGCGATTGCAGGAAGTACACGGCAAAACCGGCCAGGTTCGTGGTGCCGACCAGGAACGCCAGGCGGTTCACCACCCACCAGGCGAAGGATGGATACCGCCGCGCGTTTTCGGGGCCGATGCTGATGCGCACGCTGGCCCACACGCCCACGATCACCGCGCCTGCGATGGCCACGGCCCCCACGAGGCCCATGATGAGCAGCAGCGCCGGCACCGATTGCACGCCCGCGACCTGCTCGCCGACCCATTTCGCCGCCGCCCCCAGCCCCAAGATGACCACGAGGAATACCAGCGTCATGGCGACAAGCCGCAGGAAAGGCTCCCAGTTCAGAGGCCCCGGTGGCTCCCGCAGCGGCTCCTCGCGCACCAGCATCGTGAGAGCCATCGTTACGAACAAGATGCCCACCGCCACGAAAATGCCCGCCCACATCTGCCCCTTGGCGACCAGCGGGCCGACCGTCATGGCGACGATGATGACCGGCAGCAGATCCATCACGGCCTTGATGCCCGAAAACCGGCCCCGGTACTCTTCCGGCACCAGGTCGGGGATGAGGCCCTGCTCCGCGCCGTGGGCGGCGTTGGAGGCAATCTGCGAGAAGACCAGCGCCCCGAACAGGAACCAGTAGGTGGGCGAGGCCCCGACGGCGATGATGGCCAGCATGTTGCCCAGCGTGCCCAGCAGGATGAAGGGCCGCCGCCGCCCCCAACGCAGCGTGCTGCGATCCGAGAGCATCCCGAACAGGGCCTGGGCCAGCAAGGCCACCATCAGGGTGTACAGCCGAATGGTTCCGTAAGCCTCGCCCTGTTCGGCAGTGGTAACAAACCGTTGCACAATCAGGGGTATGATGATGGAGAAACTCTGGGAGACCGTGGTCAAACCGAGCCAGTAGATGTTGACCGTGATGTAATCGTACCAGCGGATTCTTCGCATGGCGCTCCTCCTCTGATAATGAGTGGACACCCCCCAGCCGACGGCGAGAGTATAGCGCACGCCTCTGAATCTGTAAACACCCGTGCGGCGCGCCAGATGCTGCCCCGGCGCGGCGCGCGTAGGCAGGTTTCCATACCTGCCCCTATCCGCGAATAACACGAATCTACGCGAATAGGAAAAGTGTGATCCCAGGTGCGACGCACTTCTGGAAGTGCGTGCACCTCGGCCCGTGGCGCGACCAACAGACTTTGGAACCGAGACAGAGTCCCCCAGCAGGTTTCCATGCCTACCCTACGCCTCCACCGGTGATGGAAAGCCGCCCTA
>JACIWU010000042.1 GCA_014360805.1 Chloroflexota bacterium | reverse complement strand
GGCGGCCCGCCGCCAGGCGCGCCGCGCGGCCCAGATCGCATCGGTCATGCGCTGTTCCCATTGGCCCTGGCGGGTGGCCCCGGGGGGCGTGGCGGGTTCCACAAGGGTGGGCGGTGTGGCTTCGGGTTCGCCTTCTTCCGCCCACGGGAGCACGGGGTCGGGGGTTACCTTGCCTCCGTTGCTCAGCGCGTCGTAGAAGGCGAGGACGCTGCGGAACCGCCGATTGCGCTGCTTCTCCATCGCCTTGAGGATCGCCTGCTCGGCCCATTCGGGAATCTCGGGGTTGTACTTGCGGGGCGACGGCGGCGTGGCCTTGAGTTGCTCCCAACGGATTCTTTCGGACACCGCGCCCTGGATGGTGGCCATTTCGCCGGTGAACGGACGGTCCAGGGTCAGCATCTCAAATGTGGTGATGGCCAGCGCGTAGATGTCGGTGCGGGCGTCCACCTTCTGTCCACGGCACTGCTCAGGCGCCATG
Organism: Chloroflexota bacterium; assembly: GCA_014360805.1. Classification (NCBI taxonomy): domain Bacteria; kingdom Bacillati; phylum Chloroflexota; species Chloroflexota bacterium. Next base: position 29,066 of record JACIWU010000042.1, on the reverse strand, counting down.
TAGGCCGGCGTGCCGGTGGTGCTGGACGTAACGGTGGCGCTTTCGGCCAGTTTGGCGATGCCGAAATCGGCAACGACAACCCGCCCCGCGCGATCAATCATGATGTTGGCGGGCTTGATGTCGCAGTGGTAGATACCCTCGGCATGGGCATAGTGCAGCGCATTGCAGACCGGCTCCAGGATCGCGAGCGCCTGAGCCAGGGTCAGCGGCCTCGCCAGGCGGGACAGTTTCTTGCGCAGGCCCTCGCCGTCAATGAACTCCACGACGAGGAAGTGGAGATTGTCGGTTTCCTCAAAGCCGTAGTAGCGGACGATGTTGGGGTGTTGGAGGGTCTCCAGCACGCGCGCCTCGCGGCGGAACCGCCGCAGGAAGACCTCATCCTCGGCCATGTCCTCGCGCAGGAATTTCAGGGCAACGGTGATGCGGCGGCGAAGGTCGCGCGCGCGATAGACTTCGGCCATGCCGCCCCTGCCCACGAAGTCTTCCACATAATATCGGTCTAGTAGCGTCTGGCCTATCAGATCTTCCATACTGCCTACAAATCCCCCTTCACGATGACTGCGGCGTTCTGTTTGGGGATGGCGTTGCCAGGGCCTCCATGATCGCGTCCACGGTCGGTTCGTGCTCGGGCGGCGCGGTGAGGATGCCCTGCGCTGGCGGAACCGCCCGCGGTTCAGGGTTCCAGCGGATGACGATCACGGCGATGTTGTCCAGGCCGCCGCGGTTGTTGGCCAATGCGATGAGCGCGCGGACGGTCTCCTGGGGCCCGGACGATTCGGAACAGATTGCTCCGATTTCGGCTTCCTGCACGTGGAGGGTGAGGCCATCGGAGCAGAGAATGACGGCATCATGGGGCTGCAGTTGCGCTTCGGCGAAGTCGGGCAGGACGGTGCTTTCGCCGCCCAGGGAACGGAGCAGCAGGTGGCGCTGGGGGTGATGGCGGGCCTGTTCGCGTGTGATGATGCCCTCGCGCGCCAGGTGCGCTGCCAGGTTGTGGTCTTCGGTGAGGGGTCGCAGGACGCCCTCGCGCAGCAGGTAGGCCCGACTGTCGCCCACATGGGCGATGTAGAGATGCTCGCCGCGCACCGCCGCGCAGACGATGGTGGTTCCCATGGTGGCGAAACGGCTGTGGGTGTGCGCGTAGCGGTACAGGCTGTCGTTGGCGCGCGCCACGGCGAGGTGCAGGCTCCTGGGTGGGGGGGCGGGATCGCCGTAGTAGTGGAACGCCACGGCGAGGGCGGCGAAGCGGCTGGCGATTTCGCCCCCTGCGCCTCCCCCGACGCCATCGGCTACGATGTACAGATGCCCTTTGTCGTCCCGCAGGGAGGGAGCCTCGGGTTCGCAGGCGAGCGCGTAGTCTTCGTTGTTTCTGCGCCTCCGCCCGATGTCGCAACCAAGCGCCGTCCAGGTGTGCCAGTCGTTGCCCACTTCCAGGCTCCGGCAGAGTGTGTTGGGGGCACAACGCGCGTGCCCTGGTAGAAAGATAGCACCAAACGCCGCGGGCGTCAACTGGCGCGCAGCATCCGAAGCAATCCCTTGCGAGACCCTTGGGGGGGTCTATTCTACATTCGCGTGGATTCGCGCTATTCGCGGTTCCAACTGGCGCGCAGCATCCGAAGCAATCCCTTGCGAGACCCTTAGGGTCTATTTTACATTCGCGTGCATTCGTGTTATTCGCGGTTATAACCCCACGGGATGGCGAGCGGAGCGAAACCATGACGCTGGCAGGGGGTCAATTTGACACTCCTCCCCTTTCAGGGTATTATCCACCTGCTGGGGCCGCTAGCTCAATTTGGCAGAGCAGCTGACTCTTAATCAGCGGGTTACAGGTTCGAGTCCTGTGCGGCTCACCAACGGGGACCCATTCGCGTCGGCGGATGGGTTCTTTGTTTTCCCCATGCCCGCAGTGCTATAATAGCCTCATCAACACGGGAGGTCTCGCCATGTCCCAATTTCCCAAGCCCCGTATCGTGGTGAGCCAGTGTCTGGGGTTCGCGCCGTGTCGCTGGAATGGGGTAACCATCCCCGACGAGTTCGTGCGCCGCCTGGAGCCGCACGTGGACTTCGCGCCCGTGTGCCCCGAAGTGGAAATCGGTCTCGGCGTGCCACGGGATCCGGTGCGCGTCGTCGCGGCCGACGGCGAACTGCGACTCGTCCAGCCCGCCACCGGCAAGGATGTTACCGACGCCATGCGCCGCTTCGCCGCCGAGCATCTCGCGTCGGTGGGTGTGGTGGATGGGTTCATCCTCAAGAGCCGCTCGCCGTCGTGCGGCATCAAGGACGTGAAGGTGTATCCGAGCGCAGGCAAGGGCGCTCCATCGGGCAAAGGCGTGGGGTTCTTCGCCGCGGCGGTGCTGGAACGCTTCGGCGGCCTGCCCGTGGAGGAGGAGGGGCGACTCACCAACTTCGCCATCCGCGACCATTTTCTCCTGCGGGTCTTCGCGCTGGCCCGCCTGCGCGACGCGCTGCAATCGGGGATGGTGCGCGACCTGGTGGCATTCCACGCCCGCCACAAGTTGCTGCTCATGGCTTGCAACCAGTCCGAATTGCGCGTGTTGGGCCGCATCGTGGCAAACCCCGACAAGCGCCCCTTCGCCGACCTGGCCGGCGAGTATCAGGCCCACTTCCGCCGGGCGCTGATGCGCGCGCCTCGCATCGGCTCGGTGATCAATGTCCTCATGCACAGCATGGGGTACTTCTCCGACGAACTTTCGGCGCGGGAAAAGGCCTTCTTCCTGGACTCGCTGGAACGCTACCGCCAGCGCAAAGTGCCCTTGAGCGCCGTTACCGCCATCGTGCGCTCGTGGGTCGTGCGGTTTGAGAACGCGTACCTGATGGAGCAGACCTTCTTTGACCCCTATCCGGAGGTGCTGGTGGATCTGGCCGATTCGGGCAAGGGGCGGGAACTGGGATGAACCGCGCTGAGGATGGCGGGCGCAGGGCCTGGGTCGTAGCCGCGCTCATTGCGGTCGGACTCACGGCGGCGCTGTATGGGCGCGCGATAGGGCTGCCGTTCTACTCCGACGACCTGTTGCAGGTTCGCTGGGTAAGGGCGACGCCGATCCTGGACTTCTGGCGCTCCGTGGGCCCCTACGGCGACTACCGTCCGCTGCACTTTTCGCTGTGGAAGGCGATGCAGGTCCTGGGGCTGTTGGAGCCGGGGGCGGTGCACGCGCTGAACCTGCTGGCCCATGCCGTGTGCGCGGCCCTTGTCGGCGCGCTGGCTGCGCGGGGGAGCCGACACCCCACGGCGAGCGCGGCGCTGGCGGCGGCGCTGTTCGCGGCGTTCCCCTTCGCGCCCGACGCCGTGGCGTGGGCCTCGTCGTTCTCGTATCCGCTGGCGATGGCGCTGGCCCTGGGCGCGGCGCTGTGGGTTCTGGGCCGCGCGCCCGAAAGTCGGGCCGACGGGCGCGGCGCGCTCTGCACCCATCTTCCCGGCCTGATCCTCGTGGCCCTTGCGGGGCTTGCCCACGAGGGCGGCGTGGTGGCGGGGCCGGCTGTCGCGCTGGCGGGGCTGCTGACTTCCAGGCGACACGGGCGCGCGCTGCTGCTGTACCTGGCGGCGTCGGCGGTGCCGCTGGCCCTCATCCTGCATTTCTCGCCCGCGGGCGCGGCCTACTCGCCCGGCGCGGCCAACTGGGGCGACAACGCCGCCGTGGCCCTTCAGGCCGTCGCCTACCCCGTAGCGCCGCTCGCGCAGCAGGCCCCGCGCGTCGGCGTGGGGGCCCGCGTCGGCCTCGTGGCGGTGGGGCTGGCCGCGCTGGTGGCCCTGGCGGGGTGCGCGGCACTTGGGCGCGGAGAGGATGGCCATGCGGTGCGGCTGTTCCTGCTGGGCCTCGGCTGGGCGGTGCTGTGGAGCGCCATCCCGCTGCTCACGCAGCCGTTCAACTGGGTGCGCGACCCGCCCCGGGCGATGTATGTCAGCGCGGCGGGCGCGGCCATGATGTGGGCCGCCGCGCTGGTGAACGTCCTGCCGCGGCGACCGGCCTCGGCGCGGGGCGTGGCGTGGGGGGCGCTGGCGCTGGTTGCCGTGCTGCCTGCCGCCCTGTTTGTCATGCGCATCACGGCCCTGTACGTCCGCGCGGGCGATGTGCTATGGCAGGCGATCCGAGCGGCAAGCAGCCCTGGCCCTATGCTTCTGGTCAACCTGCCTGGGCGCATCACGCCGCCCGACCGGATGTACCCGCTGGGGCATGAGGGCGTCATCCCCATGCCGCCGCCCTCCAACGCCGACCTGCTGGTGGAGGTGCACACGGGGCGCGCGGGGGCCGCGCTGGAGCGGTCGGCGGGCGCGATTCTGCCGCCCCTGCCCTACGGCGTGGAACTGGCCGGGCCGCCCCTGACGACCGAGGATATCCGCGCGGCGCGACGGGTGTTCGTTACCGCCTATCGCGCCGATGGCGTCATGAGCCTGGAGGAGGCGGGCGCTCTCCTGCTTCCGCCCGAACAGGGCGCGCCCGTCGCCCGTTTCGGCGGTAGCCTGGCGCTCTTGTCGGTCCAGTGCCGCAGGGAAGGCCGTCGCGTTATCCTCACGGCCACATGGCGCCTGGAGTCCGCAGTGCAAGGCACGCCGACGGTCTTCGCCCATCTCCTCGGCGCCGATGGCCGGTTGGCTGCCCAGGCCGACGGCGATCCCCTGCGCGGTCTGTACCCGCTGGCCCAGTGGCGAATCGGCGACGTGTTGCGCGACGTGCGCGCGTTTGACGCCGCGCCTGCCGGACCCCTCACGGTGGCATTTGGCGTGTGGGATCCTGGGGCGGGCGTCCGCTGGCCGGCGGTGGATGCGGGCGGGGCGCGCCTGCCGGACGACGCCGCCATGTGTCGGGTTGCGGCAGAACCCGCCGACGGGGGCGATAGCCGCGAATGACGCGAGCGGGCTCCTCGCGTGGCTTCGCGAGAGTTGCGAGCAACCCCATTGACATCCCCCGCGGTCCATGCTACACTTGAAGCAGAGTTCCAACGCTGAAATCGGATCGCAAAGCCCATGCCCCTGGACAGCCCGGGGGCGCAAGTTCCAGACACGAAAGGAGAATCGTATGGGAGGCAAGGCAAGACCGGTGGTTCGCGTGGCAACCTACACGGGCGGTATCGTGGGCCCCAGCGTCGCCATGACGGGGCCGGTGGCCGATGGCGGACGCATCATCGCCGAGACGGCGCCGGGATGCTGGGGGCCCATGATCACGCCATCGTTCCACGGCGGGCACGAGGTAACGGTGCCGGTCGCCATTGAAGGCGCGAAAGTGGGCGACGCCATCGCCATCCGCATCCGGCGCGTGCGGGTAACGTCCGTGGTTACCTCGTCGGGCACCATGGTGGCGGTGGAGGGGCGCTACGAGGGCGATCCGTTCGTGGCGCGGCGCTGCCCCGTGTGCGGCACCGAAAGCCCGCCGAGCAAAGTCGTCGGCGTGGGCGCCGAGGCTATCCACTGCGCCGTGTGCGGGGCCGAGGTCAGCCCCTTCCACTTCGCCAACGGGTACACCATCGTGCTGGACGGCGACAAGAAGGTCGGCGTAACCGTGGGCCCCGACGTGGCGAAGCGCCTGGGCGAGGAAGCGGCCAAACTCATGGCCCTGCCCAAGAAGTCCGAGCAGAACCCCGTGGTGGCGCTGTGTCCTGCCGACATCGCCGGCGTGGTTACGCGCATGCGCCCATTCCTGGGCAACATCGGCACCACGCCCGCCATTGACATGCCCGACTCGCACAACGCGGGCGATTTCGGGCAGTTCCTGGTGGGCGCGCCCCACAAGTACGGTATCTCCAAGGAGCAACTGGAGCACCGCACCGACGGCCATCTGGACATTGACTCGGTGCGGGCGGGGGCCATCCTCATCTGCCCGGTGAAGGTGGACGGCGGCGGCATCTACATGGGCGACGCGCACGCCATGCAGGGCGACGGCGAGATCGCCGGCCACACCACGGATGTCTCGGCGCGGGTGTCGGTGGAAGTGAGCGTGCTCAAGGGCCTCAAGATCGGCGGCCCTATCCTGCTGCCGCCCGCGGAGGATTTGCCGCATCTCGCGCGGCCCCACAAGGCCAAGGAGAAGGCGGCGGCCAAGGCGCTGGCCGACCGCTTCGGCCAGAAGGTCCTGGAGGAAGCCGCGCCCATCCAGATGGTCGGCTCGGGCGCCAACCTGAACGAGGCGGCCGACAACGGCGTGGCGCGCCTGGCCGACCTGTTGGGCATGTCCAAGGACGAGGTGCTCAACCGCGTTACGCTTACTGGCGCGGTGGAAATCGGGCGGCTCCCGGGCGTCGTTACGGTAACGATGCTTGCGCCCATGAAGACGCTGGAGAAGTTGGGCCTGGCCCCGCTGGTGAAGGCGCAGTACGGGCTTTAGGCGCGAGGCATCGCCGACGGCGGAGTGCGCACGGGTGTACGGGCGATTCGTGAGTCGCCCGTACACCGCGGGGCGACTGCCGTCAATCGCGCCGCAGGCGCTCCAACACGGCGGCCAGGTCGTCGGGCAGGGGCGCCTGGAACTCGCGCCACTCGCCCGTCCCCGGCAGGCGGAACCCAAGCCTCGCGGCGTGGAGGAACAGGCGCGGGGCCTTCGCCCGCTGCTTGCGGAACCCGTACACGGGGTCGCCCACGATGGGGTGGCCTATGAAGGCCATGTGGATGCGAATCTGGTGCGTGCGGCCCGTGAGCGGGTGTGCCTCTACCAGCGTGTGCTCGGCGTAGAACTCCAGGGCGCGGTATTCGGTCTGGGCCTCGCGTCCGCCGCGCGGCACCACGGCCATCTTCTTGCGGGCGCGGGGGTCTCGCCCGATGGGGGCGTCAATCAGGCCCGTCGGGGGCGACACGTGCCCCTCCACCAGCGCCAGGTAGGCCTTCTGCACCTCGCGCCCCTTGAACTGCTCCTGGAGGTTGCGCAGCGCCATGTCGCCCTTCGCCACGACGATGAGGCCCGACGTATCCTTGTCCAGCCGGTGCACGATGCCCGGGCGGAGTTCGCCGCCCACCCCGGCCAGGTCGGGGCAGTGGGCCAGCACCGCGTTGACCAGCGTCCCGCTGTGGTGTCCGAAGGCCGGATGCACCACCATCCCCGCCGGCTTGTTCACCACCAGGATGTCGGCATCTTCGTAGAGGATGTCCAGCGGAATAACCTCGGGGGCAATCTCCACCTGCACGGGCGCCGGAATCTCCACGGTGAGGGTGTCGCCCGGCTCCAGGCGGTGGGACGCCTTGACGACCGCGCCGTTCACAAGAATGCGCCCTTCGTCAATGAGCCGCTGCGCCGCCGCCCGCGACAGGTCGGGCACAGCCTCGGCGATGTACTTGTCCACGCGGATGCCCCCGCGTTCCACCTGAAGCACGATCCGACGTTCCATGTCCATCCGCGCGACGGCTACGCTTCCAAAGCCTCGCGCACCTTCTGGGCCAGGGCGCGCCGGGCAAAGGGCTTTTGCAGGAAATGAGTGCCGGGCTCCAGGATGTGGTTGTGCGCGATGGCGTTTTCGGTGTAGCCCGACACGTACAACACCTTCACGTCAGGGCAGATTTCGGCCATGCGCTTGGCCAGTTCGCGCCCGCTCATGCGCGGCATCACCACGTCGGCCATGAGCAGGTCAATGCGCCCGGCCTGCTGCCGCGCAATCCGCAGCGCTTCGGCGCCGTTGCTGGCCTCCAGCACCGTATAGCCCAGTGCCCGCAGGATGCGCGCCGCCATCTGCCGCACCGCCGCGTCATCCTCGGCCAGCAGAATTGTCTCGGTCCCGCCGACGACGCGCGCCTCCTCGGCCCGTTCGCTGCGGGCGTCGGCCGATTCCGCTACGCTCCGCAGGTACACCTTGAACGTGGTGCCCACGCCCGGCTCGCTGTACACGTAGATGTTGCCCTCGTGCTGCTTCACGATGCCGAACACGGTGGACAGGCCCAGCCCCGTGCCTTTGCCGGGTTCCTTCGTGGTGAAGAATGGCTCAAAGATGCGCGCCTTGACCTCGTCGGTCATGCCCACGCCGGTGTCGGTAACGGCGATGAGGATGTAGTCGCCGGCAACCGTCCCCGGATGGGTGCGCACGTAGGCGTCGTCCAACGTTACGTTGCTCGTCTCAATGGTCAGCGTGCCGCCATCGGGCATGGCGTCGCGCGCGTTGACCGCCAGATTCACCAGCACCTGCTCTATCTGCGAGGCGTCGGCGCGAACGGTAGCCGGTTTCGCGTCCGGTACCACGACGAGTTCAATGTCCTCGCCGATGAGCCGGCGTAGCATCTTGCCCATACCCTGGATCAGGTCGTTCAGGTCCACGATCCCCATCTCAAAGATTTGCCGACGCGAGAAGGCGAGGAGTTGTCGGGTCAGGTCGGCGGCGCGGCTGGCCGCGTCCAGAATCCCGTGCAGGTCGGCCGCCGCCGGATGCTTCGGCCCCACTGCCTCCAGCGCGAAGTTGGCGTAGCCGGAAATCGCCGTGAGGAGATTGTTGAAGTCGTGGGCGACGCCGCCCGCCAACCGGCCAATGCCCTCCATCCTCTGGGCATGGAGGAGCCGCTCTTCTATCTGCTTGCGGTCGGTAACGTCCAGCCACGCGCCTTGATAGTGGGCGACCGTTCCGTCGTCGGCGCGCACCGCTTCGGTGTAACTCTCGGTCCAGACGGTGCGCCCGTCCGGGGTCTGGATGCGGAAGTTCAACTGGAAGAATTCTTCGCCTGCGGCCGCCCGCCGCGCCAACTCGTCGGCGACGCGCTCGCGGTCCTCGGGGTGGATCAGCGCGTACAGCGACAGCGGCCCGGCCAGAATGTCCTCCCGCGCGTAGCCAAACCGCGCCACGTTGTCGGACACGAATTCCAGGCGGCACTCCGCAGTGGCGTCGCAACGGAACAGGGCCACCGGGCTGTGCTCTACCACCACCTTGGTCTGCCACAGGAGTTGCTCCATCAGTTTCCTTTCGGTGATGTCGCTGAACACCATCATGGTACCCACCTGTCTGCCGGCTTCCATGCGCGGGGCGCCGGTTACCTCCACGGTGAGGCGGGTTCCGTCCTTGCGAATGAGATCCACCTCGTAGCGATCGCGCACGCCCCGGCTTCGGCGCTCGTTGGCGGCGCGGACGATGTCGTAACAGTCGGGCGCAACGATGGCCGTCCAATGCTGCCCTACCAACTCCGCCGGCGAATCGTAGCCGAGGATGGCCGCAGCGGCGGGGTTGGCGAACGTGATGCGCCCATCCATGTCATCGGTCATCAGTCCTTCCATCATACTTTGGATCAACCCTTCGCTGAACTCCTTCATTCGGCGAACCTCCTTCTCGGCCCGTCGACGTTCGCGGTCCTCCCGCTCTAGGGCTTCGGCCATCTGGTCAAAAGCGCGCGCCAGGTGGCCAATCTCGCTTCTGTCGCGAACCGCCCCGGCCCGCGCGCTCAAGTCGCCCTCGGCGATGCGCCGGCTGGCCAGGATGACGCGCTGCACGGGTCGCACAAAAGCGCGATCGGATGCGAACCAGGCCGCACCGCCTGTCAACAGCGCTGCCAGCATAATCGTGGCTACGGTCAAGATGAAACTTCGTTCTGCGTGACCGAAGGCTACCCGCGCCGGAATGGTTACAAATACATGCACATGCTCGCCCGCGCTGGTCGCCTCCAATGTGGCTACCGCGTAGAGCCTTGTAACGCCGTCGGCGCCGCGTGCCAGCCGCGTCCCCTCCTCGTGCGATGTCAGCGCAGCGAAGAGGGGGTCCTCGGAGACGGGCTGCCCAGGGACGTGTTCATCGCGGGGATAGCGGGCGACTACCACGCCGCGATGATCGGCCACCGCGAGCGCCCATGCGCCATCCAGCGAGTGCAGCGCTACCGCGCGATCTAGCCATTCCCAATTCAGCCACGCAACGAGAAGCGCACGCACGTTTCCCTGATCGTCGCGCACCGGATAGGCCAGCGGCGAAGCGGGGTGTCCGGCTACAGGGTCTGCCTCCGCCTCTCCGACGGCGACGGTCCCCGACGCCGCGGAGCGAACCCAGGGCCGGTCGCCCAAATTCAGGCCATCGGCAATCCCCCAGGATGCGCAACGCACGCGCCCATTGGTGTCTACCACGGCTAGCGCGGCGATTCCTGAGCGCTCTTCCAGTTCCTGTCTGAGCAGCGCCCCACAGTCGTGCTCGCTTCCTACCGCCGCTGCAGGTTGATGTGCCAGTGCGTCCAACAGGGTCGTCGCATTGCGAATCTGTTCGTCCTGTTCGGCGGCTACGTGCCTGGCGATGTCAGCAGCGAACCTGGCGAAGTCAGCCCGTACCTGATTCTCCTCTGCTGCAAAGGCATAAACCGCCAGGCCGACGGCAGGGATAAGGACGAACAACACGAGAGCCGCCACGCGCGCCCGAAGGCTCAAGAGAATCGTCAACGTTCCCTCTCTCGTTGTTGGTGTGATGACGACAACGATGAGCGTCCGCCCTGGGGGGATGTTGGGCGGGCGGAAATCCACTGTTGGACCCTTATAATACCATACTATGGCTGTGAGCGCAAAAACTCGTTGCGGCAATCGGGGTTTCGCCAGAGCAGGCGGTAGCAGATCTGGAACGGCTTGGGGAACTCATCCGAAGTCGCCGCGCCCAACCGTAGGGCAGGTTTCCATACCCGACCCCGAACCCCTCACCCTGGCCCTCTGCCCGCGTTGCGGGGCGAGGGGATGGGCGGGCGGCTATGGGAAGCCGCCCTACTCGCCGCGCCCAACCGTAGGTCGGGTTTCCATACCCGACCCCGAACCCCTCACCCTGGCCCTCTGCCCGCAAGCGGGGCGAGGGGACTCGCTGGGGGCGAGGGGTGGCCGCCCTACCTGTTGTCTCCGCGGGCGGTTAACTTTGACAGGACACCGAGGCTGTGCGATACTTCACGTGCCAGGAACTTCAAGGAGGACAACATCATGAAAGCGGTGCGTTTGGTTGAGACGGGCAAGCCCCTTCAGATGCAGGAAATCCCCGTGCCGGACGTCGGCGACCGAGATGTGCTCGTGCGCGTGCGGGCGGCGGGCATCTGCCACTCGGATGTGCACTATCGCGCCGGCACGTCGCCGGTGCGGGAGTTGCCGGTAACGCTCGGGCACGAGGTGGCGGGCGTGGTGGAGCGCGTCGGCTCGCAGGTGCGCAACGTGAAGGCGGGCGACCGAGTCTGCATCCACTACATGGTAACCTGTGGCGAGTGCGCCTACTGTAGCCGAGGGAGCGAACAGTTCTGCGTGCAGGGCAAGATGATCGGCAAGCATCGCGACGGCGGCTACGCCGAGTTCATCGCCGTGCCGGCGCGCAGCGTGGTGCTCCTGCCCGAGGAAGTCCCGTTTGAGCATGGGGCCGTGCTCATGTGCTCGTCGGCGACATCGTTCCACGCCCTGCGCAAGTCGCGCCTGCAGCCGGGCGAGACGGTGGCGGTGTTCGGCGCGGGCGGGCTTGGGATGTCGGCGATTCAGATCGCGCGGGCCTTCGGCGCGCTGGAAGTGTACGCCGTGGACATCAACGCCGACAAATTGCGCCTGGCCGAGCGGTTCGGGGCCATCCCCGTGGACGCCAGCAAGGGCGACCCCGTCGCGGAGATTCGCCGACTCACGGGCGACCGCGGCGTGGACGTGGCGCTGGAGGTTATCGGCTTGCCGCAGACGATGAAGCAGGCGGTGCAGTCGCTGGCCATCTTTGGGCGTGCCGTGCTGGTGGGCATCACCCGCAAGCCCTTTGAGGTGGATTCCTACTTTGAGTTGATCGGGCGCGAGGCGGAGATCATCGGCTCCGACGATCACCTGATGTCGGAATTGCCGACGCTGATAGAACTGGCCCGCCGGCGGATTCTGGACTTGTCCCATGTGGTTACGCGCACCGTGCCGCTGGACGCGGACGCCATCAATGCGGTGATGGACAATCTGGAGCGCTTCAAGGGCGACACGCGGGCGGTGATTGTGCCGTAGGGGGCGGCCAGCGAACAGCGGTCAGGTTCCAAGGACCGGCGTCCATTCCTTCGTCGGTATGGTTGGGTTACGCTTCGCCAGTGGCGGGCTGGGAACCCGCGCAGGGGGAGGGCTCCAAACACGGGGGGAACGGGGGCGGTCGGATTGACGGTGCAATGCGTTGTGGCTATACTGGATGTGGCGATGATTGGTGGGACGGGCGAGAAGGATTCTGTAGGAGGCTAGTCCAGTGGTAGCGGAACTGATGCGCGCGGTGCAGTTCGTCGTGGATGCGAACGGCAACAAGAAGGCCGTGGTTATTGACTATGCGGCGTGGGAGGAACTCCTGACGCTGTTGGAAGACCTGGAGGACGCGGAGGAGGCCCGCCGTCTGCGCGAATTGGGCGAGGAAGCCATCCCGTGGGAGGAAGCGAAGGCGCAGTTGCGGGCTGAGGGCGTGGATGTATAGAGTCCAGATTCTCCGACAGGCTGTCAAGGACATCGCAGCGTTGCCCAAAGAGCACGCGCGATCGGTCAGCCAGCATATTGACGGCCTGGCGGAGAACCCACGCCCACCTGGCGCAAAGAAACTTCGGGCAGTCGGCGCCTACCGCTTGAGGGTGGGCGTGTGGTGTATCCTCTATGACGTGGACGACGAGTCGCGCACGGTTACGGTTTATCGTGTGAAGCATCGTCGTGAGGCGTACGGATGACCCACGTGGAGATAGGCGGGATGCCAGCCTATCCCTCTTCGCTGGCGGCCAGTTCCGCCAGAGTCTGGAGGGTCAGTCGGGCTTCTTCTTCGTCCAGCAGGCTGATGGCGAAGCCTGCGTGGACGATGACCCAGTCGCCGGGGCGGGCTTCGGGGGTGTAGGCCAGGCACACCTCGCGGGCCACGCCGCCGAATTCCACCGTCCCCATCTTGAGGCCCAGAGGATTGTCCTGTACGCTCGTAACCTTACCAGGGATGCCCAGGCACATGATCGCCTCCGCGCGTGCGTCCGTAGTGCGCCGGCGAGCGGCGCGTGCTTGCCGTCCTCATTCGTCGTACACGATCCGCAGGTGCAACTCCCGCAACTGCTGCTCGGTAATCTCCGAGGGCGCGCCGGTCATCAGGTCAATGGCCCTGCTGTTCTTGGGGAACGCGATGACCTCGGACATGCTGTCCTCGCCCGCCAGGAGCATGACGAGTCGGTCTATGCCAGGGGCGATGCCCCCATGAGGAGGCGCGCCGTACTCAAAGGCTTCCAGCATATGGCCGAAGCGCGCCGCCGCATCCTCCTTGGAGTAGTTCAGCAGGGCGAAGACCTTCTCCTGGATGTCGCGGCGGTGGATGCGGATGCTGCCGCTGGCCAGTTCGTACCCGTTGCAGACCAGGTCGTAGCAATCGGCGCGGACGCGGGCAGGGTCGGTGTCCAGGAGCGGCAAATCGGCCTTCTTGGGCATGGTGAAGGGGTGATGGACGGCATCCCATCGCCCTTCTTCCTCGTTCCATTCCACCAGCGGGAAGTCCACAATCCAGCAGAAGGCCAGCAGGTGCGGGTCGGGCAGGTTGAGTTTGCGGCCCAGTTCCACGCGCAGCGCGCCGAGCACGGCGTTGGCAGTGGCAGGCGCGTCGGCCACGATGAACATCATGTCGCCGACCTGGGCCTCCAGGCGCGCGGCGAAGGCGTCCAGTTCGGCGGGCGCGAAGAACTTGGCGGGGCCGCCCTTGTACCCGTCGGCGGTGCGGGCGATGGCGACCAGGCCCTTCGCCCCCAGCGCCTTCGCGCGCTCGGTCCAATCGTCAATCTCCTTGCGCGTGAGGTCGGCGCAGCCTGGGGCCAGGATGCCCTTGACCACGCCGCCCGCCGCAAGGGTCTCCTGGAACACGCGGAACTGGGATTGTGCCGCCAGGTCCGACAGGTCTGTGAGGGGCAGGCCGAACCGCAAATCGGGCTTGTCGGTTCCGTAGCGGGCCATTGCCTCGTCGTAGGTCATGCGCGGGAAGGGCGACAGGATTTTCCACTGGGGCGTAACCGTGCGGACCAGTGCGGTGTATAGCCCCTCAATGACGTTCAGGATGTCTTCCTGCTCCACGAAACTCATTTCCAGGTCCAGTTGGGTGAATTCCGGCTGGCGGTCGGCGCGCTGGTCCTCGTCGCGGAAGCAGCGGGCGATCTGGAAGTAGCGGTCAAAGCCGGCCACCATGAGGAGTTGCTTCAACTGCTGGGGCGACTGGGGCAGGGCGTAGAACTTGCCTGGATAGAGGCGACTGGGCACGACGTAGTCGCGCGCGCCTTCGGGCGTGCTCTTGATGAGGATGGGCGTCTCTATCTCCACGAAGCCGCGGGCGTCCAGGTAGTCGCGGATGAACTTCACGACGCGGTGGCGCAGGATGATGTTGCGCTTCATGCGTTCGCGCCGCAGGTCCAGATAGCGGTAGCGCAGGCGGGCGGCCTCGTCGCCTTCGCGGTCCTCGGTGATGTAGAATGGCGGCGTCTTGGCCTCGTTGAGCACCACGGCCTGCGTCGCCAGGACTTCCACATCGCCGGTGGCAAGGTTAGGGTTGGGCCTCACGCGCTTCTGCACGATCCCCGTAACTTGCAAGACGTACTCGCTTCGGGCGCGCGCGGCCACCTGGTGCGCCTCGGCGGATACCGAAGGGTCAAATACCAACTGCGTGATGCCGTAGCGGTCGCGCAAGTCCAGGAACGTCAGCCCGCCGTGGTCGCGCCAGCGGTGTACCCAGCCGGCCAGCGTAACGGTCTTGCCCACGTCGCCGGTGCGAATCTCGCCGCATGTATGAGTGCGCAGCATACGTTTCTCCCTCTTTCACCGCGGAGCGCACGGAGACCGCAGAGAGAAGAAAAAGGGAATGGTCTCTGCGTTCTCCGCGGCCTTTGCGGTGAGAACATTGCCCATGTGTTGCTATTATAAGCATGTGGGGCCGAAACACAAAGCCGCCGACGCGAGGCCGACGGCTTTGTCAGCGGATTGCGTTTTCGGCCTGGGTTTCAGTCCACCCAGCGGCCCACCAGATAATAGCGGAAGTCGCGCCCCTCGGCCACTTCGTAAGCGCCGTAGCACGCGTACACCAGCGCCGCGACGGGGAGCCCCAGGGATACCACGCCCCATAGCAGCGTCAGCGCCAGGGCGACGGGGATGAGCAGGATGCCGACGATGGCGGCCATGAGCATGGCGGTGCCCACCCACGCTGCGACCACCAGCACCAGGCCCAGGATGGCGATCACGATGGTGAACACGACCACCAATGCCTGGAAGATCGTGGCTTGCAGCGCGTGGCGGGCGACGAATCGCGAGCGCTCGCGGAACACCAGCCAGATGACCAGCGGGACAATCGGCCCGACTAGGCAGAGCGCGCCTCCGGTGAGGACGCCAAATAGCACTGTGATGAGGGCGCTGGCGTGCGCGATGGCCGCCCACGCGCGCTCATCGCTGGAGATGGCGGGCGCGATTGGCTCCGCCGACGAGGGTTGGTGCGTCTGTTCCATCATCTCCCTACTCCTTCCTGCCAGAGGTACGTGTCTGAAGCCCTTACATGCGTCGGCGTCCGCACGTTCATTGTGCGCGAACACCCAATCCAAGTATAATACGACGGTCATTTTCTGGCAAGGAGCAGTCCATGTCGGACGGGTATCAGGTTCAATTGCCCGTATTTGAGGGGCCGCTGGATCTCCTGCTGCATCTGATTGAAGAGCAGCAACTGGATATCACAAAGGTGTCGCTGGCCCAGGTTACGCAGCAGTACCTGGACTACATCGCTCATGCGGAGGCCATCAACCCGGACCAACTGGCGGATTTCTTGGTGGTGGCGGCGAAGTTGATTTACATAAAATCAACCGTCCTGTTGCCCCAGATGGTGGTCTCGGAGGAAGAGGAGGAGGACGCGGGTGATGACCTTGTGCGCCAACTGCTGCTGTACCGACAGTTCAAGCAGGCTGCCGCGTACCTGCGCGCGTTGGAGGAGCAGGGGAATCGCGCTTTCGTGCGGGTGGCGCCGCCTGTAGGCCTGCCCAGGACGGTGGATTTGGAAGACGTTACCCTTGACGCGCTGGTGCAAGCGGTGCGCGAGGCGTTGGCCGTCGCCCCGCCCGCTCCGCCCGTCAACGATGTGGTCGCCCCCTTGCTCATCACGGTGGACGAGAAGATCGCGTTCATTCAGGAACGGCTGGCCCGCCGTGGGCGCGTGTCCTTCCGTCAACTGGTGCGGCAGGCGCGCAGCCGCATGGAGGTCATCGTAACGTTCCTGGCCGTGCTGGAGATGGTCAAGCGGCAACTGGTGGAAGCGTACCAGGAGGCGCTGTTCGGCGAAGTGTTCATCGCGGCGCTGAAGCCGCCGGAGCGCAGGGGCGAGGCTCCGGCGGGGGTCAACGGAAACGGCGGGGCTCCGCCGTCGGGGGCGCCGTAACCGCGGCGTTTTCACGCGAGGCCAGGCGGGCGTACAGGTACGCGCCCAGGAGCGCCGCCGCGGTGTCCAGCGCCACGTCCAGCGGGTTGCCGTTGCGGCCGGGCACGAACCGCTGGTGCCATTCGTCGCTGGCCGCGTACAGCGCGCTCATCGCCGCTGCCAGGACGACTTGTCCCCGCCGTGCGCCCAGGGCGCGGGCCAGGAGCGCGCCCAAAATCGCGTACTCCACCGCATGGGCCGACTTGCGCACGAGGAGTTCTAGCCAGGGCTCGTCAATGCGCGGCAGGTCCGGGCGCGAGGAGAAGAAATAGATCACCCCCGCCCACGCCAGCACAGGTGCCCAAAGGCGTAACGCAGTTCGCAGTCGCTGTCGCATTCCCCGAATCGCTCCCGCTGTCCTATGGATTGCCGCGCGCGGCGAGCGCCGCCGTGTACGCCTGCTCCAGGCGGGCGGCCAGCACCCCTGGCGCGAAGCGGGCGGCAAAGCGCGAGCGGGCCGCGGATCGCATCGCCCGTCGGCGGTCGGCGTCGCGGAGGAGTTGGGCCAGCGCGTCGGCGAAGCCGCGCGTGTCGCCTGGGGCCACCAGCGCGCCCGTCTCGCCGTGGACGACGTAGGACGCGCACTCGCCAACGGCGTGGGCCACCACGGGCACGCCTATTGCCGCCAAATCGGCCAGCCGCGCCGGACATTTATACCGGTTTATCGGCGTGTCGGCAAATGGAAAGATGGCCACGCATGCCGCGCCGACCTCATCGGCGAGGGCGTCGCCTTCCAGGTAGCCGCACAACGTTACGGTGTCGTGCAGTTGGCGTGTCCGCACGGCTTCAGCGAAAGCCCGCTCCTCTCCGCGCATGCCCGCGCCGATGACATGCAGGCTAGGGGCAGGTCTCAGACCTGCCCCTGCGATTGCGACAACGGCGGCCCAGATGTCGGCCACGGTTTCGGGGGCGATGTCCAGAAACCGCGTGTACCAGGCGACGCGGCCGGGGATTTCGTCCGCCTCGGCCGGGCGCAGTGCCGATGTGTTCGGCAGGTAGAAGGGCGCTTCGCCCCGCAGGGCCGCGACGTATTCGCCCAGGGCGCGGCTTGCCACGGTAGCGCCGTCGGCGTGCGCCAGGACCCACCGCTCCTGGCGGGCGAGGGCGGCGCGCTGCCAGGCGGGCCTGTGCCGCGTCCACTCGGCTTCCAGGTCGTCGGCGTCGGCCCAGATGAGGGGGCGCGCCCTCGTGCGGAGGCGCAGCATCGCCTCGGCGACGGCTCCGCCGAAGCCGATGGGCTTGAAGACGTGCACCACGTCGGGCGAGCCGCGCAGGGCTTCCCGAAGCAGGCGGGCGAGCAGGATCGGCCACGCGCCCTGGCCCAGCCGCGCCGGAAACGGCACGCACGCGACGGTCGCGCCGCCCTCGCGCCACACTCGGCCGGCGTCCTGCGGCCTGTCCCACGAGGGCACGAGGGCGCGCACCGCGTGTCCTCGCGCGGCCAGTGCGCGGGCCAACGGCAGGACGCGCCAGCGGGTGGTGCCTTTGGGCGCCAGGCCGAAGGGGGCGACAAAGACAACGTTCATAGGGCGATTATACCACAACGAACGCCGGTGTCATTGCGGTTGTAACCGCGAATGACACGAATCCACGCGAATTGGGGAAAGAGCCATAACCGCGAATAACACGAATGCACGCGAATGGGAAATTGGCGGCGCGATGCCGAAACACGTAGGGCGGCTTTCCATAGCCGCCGAAGGCGTAGGGCAGGTATGGAAACCTGCCCTACGCTCCTTTGCCTTTCATGCTGCCGCCCATCGGTCCGACAAGTTTCCACCGAAATGTATACACGGGGCCGGTCGGTGCAGCCCCGCGCTTGCCCGCAATCCGCTCGCGTAGTATACTTCTGTCAAACCCTGGCTGGGAGGCGCTGGAAGCATGGCTGTGGAGCGGGTTCGCATCGCGCTCGTGGGGCTGGGCAATGTGGGCCGCCGCGTGCTGACCATCCTTGACGAGAGGCGATCGCTCTACCGCGAACGCTTCGGGCTGGAATTCGTCCTCACGGGGGTAGCCGACAGCCGCGGCGCGGCCTGGAGTCCCGACGGGATTGACCTGCGCCGACTCGTGGCGCTAAAGGAGGCGGGCGGGAGCGCCGCCGACTACATCGGCCTGGGTCAAAGGGGCGTCGCCGGACTGGACATGCTGCGCCATAGCCAGGCCGACGTCCTGATAGAGGCGTCGCCGGTGAACCTGTCCGACGGGGAACCCGCCATGGGCCACATCCGCCTAGCGCTAGAGCGGGGGATGCACGTGATCACGGCGAACAAGGGGCCGCTGGCGCTGGCGTACCCAGAGGTGATGGCGCTGGCCCGCGAACGCGGCCGCCGCGTCCTGTTCAGCGCGACGGTCGGCGGGGGGCTGCCGGCGGTGAACGTCGGCGTCCGCGATCTGTGCCACGCCCGCATTGAGCGCATAGACGGCGTGCTCAATCTCACAACCCACTCCATCCTGGTTCGCATCGCGCAAGGCTACACCTTCCAAGAGGCGCTGGAGATGGCCCAGAAGGCCGGCCATGCCGAAGCCGACCCCGCCCTGGACTTGGATGGATGGGACGCCGCCAACAAACTCGTCATCTTGGCCAATGCTGTGCTCGGCTATCCTGCCCGCCTGCCCGAGGTTCGCGTCGCGGGCATTCGGGGCATCTCCGCGAAGATGATCCAGCACGCGCGGGAGAGAGGCAACGTCATCCTGCTCCTCGCCGTGGCCGAGCGTCGTGGCGCGGGCTATTCGCTGAGCGTGCAGCCCACCGAAGTCGGGGCGGAGCATCCTTTGGCGCGCCTGACGTCGGTGCAGATGGGCATCGTGTACTATACGGACACCAACGGCATCGTCGCGGTTACGGTGGATGAAGTGGATCCCATCCCCACCGCAGGCGCGGTGGTGCGCGATCTGATTACTCTGTATCGCGAGGGGACATGGAGCGGCATCTGAAAGTGTTGCGCATTCTGTGTGATGCGCTGGAACCCGCGGGGGTGAACTGGGCGGTAACGGGCAGCGTGGGGCTGGCGTTGCAGGGCGTGGCGCTTACGCCGCACGATGTGGACATCCAGACCGACGCGGCGGGAGCGTACCGCATCGCGTCGCTGTTCGCGGGGCACGTTGTGCGGCCCGTCGCGCTCTCGGAGAAAGCCGGCATGCGATCGCATTTCGGGGCGCTGGAGATTGACGGCATGACGGTGGAGATCATGGGCGACGCGCAACACCAGCGCGAGGATGGCACCTGGGAGCCGCCGCCCGACCTGGGGCGCATCACGCGCCGCGTGGACGTGGCGGGAATGCGCGTGCCGGTGGTGTCGCTTGAGCATGAGCGCGACGCCTACGCGAAGATGGGGCGTGCCGAGCGCGTCGCGCAGATAACGCGTGCCCTGGAGGGTGTGGCCCGGGGGCGGTAAGTCCCCCTGTGCGATGGCGTGCGCCGGTGTCGTGTGCGCCTCGGCGCGTGTGTGAAGGAGGCGGGGAGATGTCGGACGTTCGTGTGGTTCGGTGTCCCCAGTGCGGGGCCAAACTTCCACCCGGCAACGACGTGGTGTGCGAGTACTGCGGGACTCGTTGCATATTGGGCGAGCCGCAGCCCAAGCCCGCAAAACCCGAAGCGCCCCGTCGGGAGAGCGGCGAGGCGGCGCAGGCGGCAACCCTTCGCCTGAAGACCGTCCAGTGCATGGATCAGCAGGGCATCGGCACAGAGGCGTTCCGCATGCTGATACCGGTGGACTGGGTGTTTGAGGGGGGCGTCCATTGGCTGCTCAACAACCCTGGGATGCCTGCGGTGATCGCCTTTCGCGCCCGCAACGCCGCCAACACCGAGGCTTTTGAGGCCTTCCCCAACATCTCGTTCTACTGGACGAACAACCCGATGGTGCACATGACTTTTCCCATCGGCGCGCTTTACTTCGGCAACGAGGTGCGTCCGCCCATGGGCGCGCAACAGATGCTGCGCGAAATTGTCCTGCCCCGCTATCGGGGGAAGATGGCCGGGCTTCAGATTGTGCGCGAGGAACCTCTGCCGCAGTTGGCGCAGCAGGTTGGGGCGGGCGCGCAGTCCACTCCGGGCGCGGTAACGTCGGCGGACGGGGCGCGCGTGCGCGTGCGCTACTCGGTGGGGGCGCAGACGGCGGAGGAGGAGATCTACGGCGTCGTTGAGGTAACGCAGGTGTCCATGCCGGCCCTGTTCGGCTCGGTGGAGCACATCTACTGGATGGCCGACTATCTCTTCTCTTTCCGCGCCTTGCAGGGCGCTTTGGATGGGATGGCCGAGTTGTTCTGGACGATGACGCGCTCGTTCCAGTTGAACCCGCAGTGGTATGGCCGCTACATGCAGGTCAGCCAGTACCTCATCCAGAACCAGATTCAGCAGATTCAGCATGTAGGCCAGTTGAGCCGCATCATCAGCCAGACCAGCAGCCAGATCAGCGACACGATGATGGAATCGTGGCAGCAGCGCCAAGCGGCGATGGATCGGATTTCGGACAACTTCAGCCAGGCCATTCGCGGTGTGGACGAGTACTACAACCCCTTTGACGAGCGCGGCGTGGAACTGCCCGGTGGACATGGCTACGCCTGGTGCAATGCGCTGGGCGAGTACATTTTGAGCGACGACCCGAACTTCAACCCGAACATTGGCTCTAACCTGAATTGGCAGCAGATGGAGCGCCGCGGCCCATAGTCCAGAGGCGCGGCGCGGGCGGGACACCCGACGTTCCGCCGGGCCGGATGCCCGGCCTTTGGGGCTGGACTTGCGATACGAAGTACAGGGATTGCAAGGAGGGAGAGACCATGACTATCAAGAGGAAAAGTGCGCTGGTGATGGTGGACATGCAGAACGATTTCTTGCCCGGAGGCGCGCTCTCCATACCGGAGGGCGACGCCATTCTCCCCAAAGTCAACGCCTACTTGGAGTTGTTTGCGAAGCGCGGCTTGCCCATCGTTGCCACCCGCGATTGGCACCCGCCGGAGACCACGCATTTTCAGGTGAAGGGCGGCGTGTGGCCCGTCCACTGTGTGCAGGACACGCCGGGCGCGGCGTTTCACCCCGACCTTGCGCTGCCCGATGCGGCCATCGTCGTGTCCAAGGGGATGGGCGCGGACGAGGATGCCTATTCCGCGTTCCAGGCGCGCGACGCGCAAGGGCGACCGCTGCCCGAATTGCTGCGGGCGATGGGGATTCGCCACCTGTACATTGGCGGGCTGGCGCTGGACTACTGCGTCAAGTTCACCGGCCTGGACGCGCGCCGCGAGGGGTTCGGCTGCACGGTGCTCTTGGATGCGACGCGCGCGGTGAATCTCCGGGTGCACGACGCCGAACTGGCGCTTGAGGAACTGGTGCGGGCGGGCGCCGATGTTGCCGTCATTGAAAGCCTGACCGCGTGAGAGGAGTGTGCATGGACGCCAAACGCAGGTTTCACATCGCCACCGAAGCCGAACTGCGAGAAGGCCGCGTAACCGACGTGTACTTTGAGCGCGCCCGCTCGGCCATCCGCGCCCGCAATGCGGACAAAGTTGTGGTGGCCGAGGTGCGCGCCAAGAGCCTGCCCAACGAGTGGGGGTGGGCCGTTTTGGCTGGCGTGGAGGAAGTGGCCCGCCTGCTGGAAGGGCTGGACATCCGCGTGTGGGCGTTGCCCGAGGGGACGCTGTTCTACGCCGGCGAGCCGGTCTTGATCCTTGAGGGGCCTTATACCGTCTTCGGACACATGGAGACGGAAATCCTGGGGATGCTGTGCCAGGCGTCGGGCGTGGCGACCAAGGCGGCGCGGTGTCGCGTGGCCGCGGGGAGCCGCACCGTGCTGAGTTTCGGCGCGCGACGGATGCACCCGGCCGTGGCCCCCATGATTGAGCGGGCGTGCTACATCGGCGGGTGCGACGGCGTGTCCACGCTGCTGGCCGCGGAGGTCATCGGCATCCCGCCCAGCGGGACGATGCCCCATGCGCTTGTGCTGTTACTGGGCGATACGGTGGAGGCGGCCTGGGCCTTTGACCAGGTGGCCGGCCCCGGAGTGCCGCGCATTGTGCTCATAGACACCTTCCTGGATGAGAAGTTCGAGGCCATCCGCGTCGCCGAGGCTTTGCGCGAACGGCTGTACGGCATCCGCTTTGACACTCCCCCGTCGCGGCGGGGCGACCTCCGCCAGTTGATGGAGGAGGTGCGCTGGGAATTGGATTTGCGCGGCTTCCAGCATGTCAAACTCTTCGCCAGCGGCGGGCTGGACGAGTACAGCATCCTGGAACTAAACCCCGTCTGCGACGGGTACGGGGTGGGCACGTCGCTGGCCAACGCCCCCACCATCAACCTGGCGTTGGACCTGGTGGAAGTCGGC
This sequence comes from Chloroflexota bacterium, assembly GCA_014360805.1. NCBI lineage: Bacteria > Bacillati > Chloroflexota > Chloroflexota bacterium. The sequence goes on along the minus strand of JACIWU010000042.1, from coordinate 6,444 downwards.
GGCCAGTGGATTGCGAAGCGGGGCAAGGAGTCGGGCGGGAAGTTCGTGGCCGCTTGCCCCGCCTGCGGCTCCAGGAAGGTGGTGTACTGGAAGCACGACGCGGGCGTGTGCGAGTGCGGGCAGCCGCGCCAAATCCTCAACACGCTGCTGATTGACGGCGGGCGCGTGGTTGCGGATTTGCCCGCCGTGCCGGAGGTTCGGCAGAAGGTGCTGGCGCAATTGCAGAGCGTTAGCCTGTAGCGTGCTGGGGCGATACACGTAGCCCCGCCGACCGAGAGAGCCGAGGCCCATCGCCTTACGCCTGGCCAGGTTGGCTTTGCTGCGCAGGTCGTTGCAGTCGTTTGCGACGAAGTGGGTACCTGCATGGGACTGCAGGGTTACCGTAGATGGTATGAGGTTCCCGGAGCATCCCGAAGCACAATACAGACAGAAAGGGGGCGTATGGCGGAACAGGCCGACAAACTGCACAAGAAGATCATCAACGCATGGTGCTTGTACGACTGGGGCAATTCGGCGTTCTCCACGACGGTGGAGGCAGCGGTGCTGCCGGTGTACTTCGCATCGGTAGTTGCCGCGGACTTGCCGGGCAACACAGCAACCGTGTACTGGGGCTACGCGGCGGCATTTGCGCTGCTGGTCAGCGCGCTGCTGGCGCCCATCCTGGGCAGCATCGCCGACTATACCGGCTCCAAGAAGCGTTTGCTGGCGTAGGGATCATCGCGACGGCGGTGCTGTTCCTGGTGGACCGTGGGGACTGGCAATTGGCGCTCGGGTGCATCATCGTGGGTTCCATCGGGTTCGCGGGCGCCGCGATCTTCTACGACTCGCTCTTGCCCCACATCGCCGGCCCGGATGAGATAGACTACGTCTCGTCCAAGGGCTACGCGCTTGGCTACCTGGGCGGCGGCCTACTGCTCGCCGTGAACATCGCCATGATCCAGTTGCTGCCCGGCACGCTGGGCGCGCGGCTGTCTTTCCTTTCCGTGGCGTTATGGTGGGGCGCGTTCACCGTACCGCTGCTGCGCTGGGTACCCGAACCGGCTGCGAATACGGTGGGCATCGGTGTCGGGGTGAATCCCGTCAAGGCGGGTTTTACGCGGCTGGGGCAGACCTTCCGCCACCTGCGCCGATACCGGCAACTGTTTCTGTTCCTCGTGGCCTTCTGGCTCTACAATGATGGCATCGGTACCATCATCAAGATGGCCACCATCTATGGGGCGGAGATCGGCATCGGGCAGTTGGATCTCATCGGCGCGCTGCTGATGACGCAGTTCGTCGGCATCCCGTTTTCGCTGTTGTTCGGCAAGTTTGGGAGCCGTATCGGCACAAAGCGCGCCATCATGTTGGGCCTCGCCTGGTACACGCTCATCAGCATCGCCGGGTACTTCATGGCCGTGGCGTGGCACTTCTGGGCGCTGGCTTTCGCGGTAGGCATGGTGCAGGGTGGCACGCAGGCGCTGAGCCGAAGTCTGTTCGGCAGGATGGCGCCCAAGGCCAGGAGCGCCGAGTTCTTCGGATTCTATGATGTGTCCAGCAAGTTCGCGGGGATTGCCGGGCCGGCCATCTTCGCGCTCGTCGGACAACTCACGGGTTCTAGCCGCCTGAGCATTGTGTCGCTCATCATCTTCTTCATCGGCGGAATCTTGCTGCTGACGCAGGTCCGCGAGGACGAGGGAATCCGCGTGGCCGAGGAGGAGAACCGCGCTGCTCAAACGGTTGCCATCGCCTAGCGTCCGGCGGTGCGGCACAAATCGGCGCGTTTCGCCGTATCTCAAGTTGCGCGCGGGCGTTTCAGTATTCGGCCCGCGCGCTCTTGTGCACGGGTAAATCCTGCTTGGGGACACGATCTCATGCGTTTTCTGCGAAACCTGGGTATTGCTGTACTGATTCTTGCGCTGTGCGCAGCCAATGTGGTCGCGCTCCCGCCTCTGCCCAGCAGTTTCTGGGGCGTGATCACGATGAACGGGGCGCGCATCCCGCAGTCTGCCGAACTCACGGCCCATGTGGAGGGCGTGATGTGCGGCAGGGCTACCATTTTCCTGTACATGGGCACGACGTACTACTCGCTTTCCGTGAGAGGAGATGATCCCGATACCCCCGAGAGGGAGGGAGGACGGGAGGGCGACTCAATAGAGTTTCGCCTCAACGGGGTTCCTCTCGCGACTACCGCGCACTGGCATGGGAGCACCAACGTGCGGCTGGACATGGTGGAATCGTCGGCCCACCGACAGACCGCGCCGCCGCGGGTGGTTCTGCCCCTGGTCGCGGTGCAGTTCTGGCCGCAGTTGGACGGCGCGCACTAGCCTTTCCTGAGGCGCAACACGGGCGGGAGTCGGGCATACGGCTCCCGCCTTTTGTCTGTGCCGGCGACACGTTGGGTGCATGGTACCAAAAGGCCATTGACCCTTCTCTGTGATGCGCGTATAGTGCGTAGTAGGACGCGTATGCGTTGCTACTTTCGTGTGCACGGGAGGATGTCAATGGACGCAGCGGTTCGGAGATGGCCTCGCTATGTCCTGTGGGCCTTGGGCACGGCGCTGTTGCTCGCGCTGATGGTATTCGCGGCGGCGGGCGCATTCGCGCAAGGCTCGCCACAGGTGGAGTACGTGGATTACGAGATCATCTACGATAGCATCAATCACGACTGGGTCGCCAACCCGGGCGAGTTCGTTTACCTGCAGGTGTGGATTCGGAACACCGGCACGGTAACGGCCTACGAACTGAGCGGTAGCCTGTACACGGCCAACTGGGAGGCCACGTGTTACGGCGTGGGCAACTACGGCGACCTGGGCCTGGGCGAGGAGAAGGCGCAAGAGTCGGGGGACCTGTACTTCCATCTGAGTCCGCTCACGCCCGACGGCCGCGAGATTGAGTTCACGCTGGACCTGTTTGACAAGTTCGGGGGCTACTACTCGCTGGGGCCTTTCACGGTTACTGTGGTGGACAGTGTCGGGCCGTACTTGGGCGACAAATCGGTAACTCCGAAGATTGCAGAGGTTTCCCACCCGGTAACGCTGACGGCAACCCTGCAGGACGGGTCCGGGGTGAACGCGGTTACGGCCACAGTCCGCAGTTCCGATAACTCTATCGTTACCCAGTTCCCCATGTACGACGACGGAATGCACGGGGACGGGGAAGCCGACGATGGCGAATACGGGGCGGTGTGGACGACCCCATCGGTGGCCCATGATTTCATCGCCGGGTTCCAGGCGCGGGACGGGTTGGGCAACGTGTCCGAGTACCCCGACCAAATCGGATTCACCACGCGCGGTTTCAGCCGCCATGCCAACATCCTCCTGGTGATTGATGAGTTGAACGAGCCTGGCCTGGATGTGTTCTACACCGACGCGCTGGGGGCCAATGGGTTCGCCTACGACCTGTGGTACACGTTCTACCGCGGCTCCGTGCCCGACAGCGTGATTCTCAACTACGTGCCCTGCATTGTGATTTGGGCCGTGCCCGAACAGGGAATGCTGAATGACCCGGAAGACCCTTCGGCACGGAACACGCTGATGACCTATCTTGACCAGGGCGGGAAACTGTTCGTTACCGGCCAGGACATCGGGTACTACATCCACGACCAGGAGTTCTACACCGGCTACCTGCATGCTCAGTTCGTGCAGGACAACGTAGATGTGTTCGCCATTCGGGGCATCTCAGGCGACGAGATCGGGGACGGCATGGAGTTCACGATTGAGGGGACAGGATCGGGCGCGGGCAACCAAAACTGGCCCAGCGAGATCAACCCGATTGCCCCGGCGCAGCGCGTGTTTGAGTACTACGCGCCCGCAGGGGCGGCTGCGGTGCGCCACTTCCGCGCCGACTCCGAATCCGCACGGCGGGGCAAGGTTCCGCCCTCGTCCGGAGTCCAGCCGCAGGCTATCATAGGCAGCGGCACTGCGGCCATTCGCGTGGACACGGGCACGTACAAGGTCGTGTACTTCGCCTTCGGGTTTGAGGGGATTGATGATGCGGACGACCGGAATGCTGTGATGCGCGCCGTCGTCGGGTGGCTGCACGGCCACTCCAACTTTGAGAAGGTCCTGCCGACGGGCTGGAACCTGGTCTCGCTGCCGGTGATTCCGGAGAACGAGGCCATCACTGAGGTCCTGTCGTCCATCGCCGGCAAGTACACGCTGGTGGAAGCCTACGACGCCGAGCACGACACCTGGCGCATCTACGATCCGGCCATGCCGCCCGAGGCGAATACGCTGCTGACGCTGGACGAGGGCACGGCGTTCTGGATCAAGATGTCTGAGACGGGCACGCTTCAGTTGCCCGGCCTGTTGCCCATCTACACCGAGCAGCGCCTGTTCGCCGGGTGGAACTTGGTCGCCTATCCCGCGTCGGAGCCGCGCGCGGTTGCCGATGCGCTGTCTTCCATCAGTGGCAAGTACACCCAGGTGCTGCGCTACGAGGCAGGCGAGCCCACCGCCTGGAAACGCTATAACACGGCCATCCCGCCGTGGGCCAACTCGCTGACGCAGATTGCGCCAGGGTGGGGATACTGGATTTACGTAACGGAAGACTGCACGCTGACCATCCTCAACTAGCGCGCCCGCGATTCGGTTCCAGGCGCTACGCCCGCAAAAACGCGCAGGCCAGACGGGAAAACCGCCTGGCCTGTTTGCGTGTGGGGTGGGTGGCCGCAGCCTATCTGTTCTGTCTGCGCTTGTGCAGTCCGAGGACGCGGCTGACCGGCACCACGAACAGCAGGCCGGTGTGCGGCTCGTTCAGGTCTCCGACGATCTTCTCGGTGGCGGCGACGACGCGCTCCAAGGTCGCATCGTCCTCAACAACGGTGAACAGCGTCCGATGCTGGAACTCGCGGGTTGCGAAGAGGTCGCGCAGCGAGGGCATCAGCGGCAGATCGTCGCTGAAAATGCCCCGCAGCCGTCCCAGGCCGCTGCTCTCCAGAATAGTTACACCGCCCACGCCCGCCTCTTCCCATGCGTCCAGGACGGCGGGGCACTGCTCCAGATTATCCAGTACCAGCACTACCAGTTGTGCCATGCGGCCACCTCCTGCCTATGTACTGCGAAACCTGTCCTCACGCCTTCGGAGGTTCTGCTGCGGCTTGCGCCTGTTCGCCCGTCCTGGCTCCCCTGGGATACAGCGCCCGCAGCGCGATGGGCGTGATCAGGGTAGTTACCAGCACCATCAGCACGACGCTGGCGAAGACCGCGTCGGTGATGAGGCCGGTGCTCAGCCCCACAGACGCCACAATGAGGCCAACCTCGCCGCGCGATGTCATGCCCACGCCAAGGCGCAGCGCCTCGCCTGGGGTGCACCCCGCGACGACGGCGCCGCTCCCGCAGCCGATGATCTTGGAGATCAGGGCCACACCCACGATGGCAAGAGCAATCGGGATGCCCGTCGCTCCCAACGTGCGCACATCGGTTTGCAGGCCGATGCTCACGAAGAAGATAGGCACCAGCCACGCGTAGGCGATGGCGTGCACCTTACCCTCAATGACCTTGCGCGAAGGCGTGCGACCGAAGATGACGCCCGCGAGGAATGCGCCAGTGATGGCGGCGATGCCCCCCAGCGCCTCCGCCGCCCACGCGTACACGAAGGTTACCACGATCGCAAGGCTCATGACCCCCTCGCTGATGGGCAAGTGGCTGACGATGTTCGTGAGCCTGGGCACGACCAGGATGCCCAAGAGGAGGGCGATGGCCAGAAACAGGACCATTTTCACGAGTACCCACACGATAGCGAGAAAGCCCCCATTGCCCCCCGCCACGGCGATGAACGCCGATAGGAGGAGGATCACGAGCACGTCATCCACGACGGCGGCCCCCAGCAGGGCCATACCCACGCGGCTACGAAGCACGCCCAGTTCCAGGAGCGTCTGGGCCGAAATGCTCACGCTTGTGGCCGCCAACACCAGGCCGGTGAACAACCCATGCTGGAGGTCGTAGCCAAAGGGCCAGGTTACCAGCGCCCCGAGGATAACGGGCGCGATCACCCCGCTGACGCCGGCGAGCACGGCGATGCGTCCCGTCTGGGCCATTAGGCCCAAGTCCACCTCAAGCCCCGCCACAAACATCAGGAAGATCACGCCCAGATGCGCGAGGATGAAGATGATCTCCTGCAGTTGCTCGCTTCCGAAGACGGGCCAATGGCCCATGTCCAGCAGCGATGGGCCTAACAGCAGGCCGACGATCAATTCCCCCAGGACCGCCGGCTGGCCAAGCCGAACGCTCAGATAGCCCGCCGCCTTGGCCGCAAAGATGATGAGGGCGAGTTCCAACAGAGTTTGTAAGAAGGTGTCCATGAAGCGACTCCCCGACTGCCTGATCGCGTACAGCGAAAACCAAGGCCCATTATATTGGCGTTGGGCAGGCGGGACAAATGGCAAGAGTTGGGCCAGGGGAAACGCGCGTTCACGGGTCGGTTCCAGAGTTTGTTGGTCGCGGCATGGGCATAGGTGCGACGCAC
>JACIWU010000041.1 GCA_014360805.1 Chloroflexota bacterium | reverse complement strand
GCGCCGCATCTTGGCCCGGTCCGCCGACCGCGCCCCTGGCGGTCCGGACGACCGCAAGGGGCAGTGGTTTCTGTTCCGCGAGATGGAACCGTGAGAGGGGCGCAGCGGGTAACCCGTTTGCAGTCCCCAAGGAGGCCAGTATGGCATCTGTCCAGGACGTGCTCCGCATGCTCCAGTCCCATGCGCACCCCGACAACGTGGAGGGCATGGCCCGCTTCGGCATGACGCCCGACGCCCGCCTGGGCGTGTCGGTCCCCGACATGCGGCGCATCGCCAAGTCCATCGGCAGGGATCACGCGCTCGCCCTGGCCCTGTGGGAAACGGGCATCCCCGAGGCCCGCATCCTCGCGTCCATGGTGGACGACCCCGCCCAACTGACCGACAGCCAGATGGAAGCCTGGGTCGCCGATTTCAACTCGTGGGACGTGTGCGACCAGGTATGCATGAACCTGTTTGACAAAAGCCCCTTGGCCTGGCAGAAGGTGGGCGAGTGGGCGCAACGCGACGAGGAGTTCGTGCGTCGAGCCGCGTTTGCCCTCATCGCCTGCCTGGCCTGGCACGACAAGGCGGCCCCCGACGAGGCGTTCATCCGCTTGTTCCCCGTCATCAAGGCGGGCGCGACCGACGGCCGCAACTTCGTCAAGAAAGCGGCCTCATGGGCTTTGCGGCAGGTGGGCAAGCGCAACGCCAACCTGCGCCGCGCCGCCCTGGACACCGCCCGCGAGATCGGCCAGATGGACGCCAAACCCGCGCGCTGGATCGCCGCCGATGTGATCCGCGAGTTGGAGAAAACCTAGACGCGAATCCCCGCAGCAGCCTGGCGGGTTGCGCGGGGCCAGCGCGATCTCACCCAGGCGCAACTTGCCCTATTCCGCGGTGTTGCTATAGTGAAAGCCTCAGCCGCCAGGCCTAACTCATCAGCGGAGGGACGGAATCATGTGGACGGATCTCCTGGTCATCGCCGCGGGCTATCTCCTCGGCTCCATCCCGTTCGCCTACCTGGTTACGCGCGCCCTCACCGGCAAGGACATTCGCTACGAAGGCGAGGGGAACGTAGGGTCGCGCAACGTGATGTACGTCGTGGGGCGCGGGCCTGGGTTCCTGGTGCTGTTCCTGGATGCGGCCAAGGGTGCGGCAGCCTATTGGGTTGCGCGGCGCTTCGGCTCCAGCGACATGGCGCTCTACCTGACGGGGTTCGCTGTCATGTTCGGGCATGGGTTCCCCGTGTGGCTTGGATGGCGCGGGGGCAAGGGCCTGGCAGCCGCGGCGGGTTTCCTCTTGCAGATGTGGCCCTACTCGGTGCTGGGCGCGGGGGCCGTGTTCCTGGTGGCCCGCTTCTTCATCCCCGACTTCAACCTGGCGTTCACCGTGGCGGGGGTCGCGCTCCCCATCCTCACATTCCTGGAAGGCAACAATCTCCAAGGGTTGCTGTTCATCGTGCTGTTCCTGGGCATCGCCGGCTTGAAGAAGGTCATAGACCTGCCCCACGAGCGAGCCATCCGCGCCAAGAGCGGGTGGATTGAGGGGCTGGATCATGTGCGCGAGCAGCGTGATCAGCACGCACGACGCGGAGGATAGGAGGCCCGGCCATGTTCCTGTGGTATCAGGCGTTCGCCAGCGTCGCCATGCTCTACATCCTGTTGACCACGCTATACAACCTGCGCTACATGCCGCGCCTGCCTGGAGATGACCCGCCGCCCGAACCCGCACCGCTGGTCTCGGTGCTGGTGCCGGCGCGGAACGAGGAGCGGAACATCGGCGCGTGCCTGGCATCCCTCGCGGCCCAGGACTACCCCAATCTGGAGATCCTGGTGCTGGACGACGATTCGTCCGACGCGACGGCGGCCATCGTGGAGGCGATGGCGCGAAGGGACGGGCGCATCCGGCTGCTGCACGGCCAGCCCCTGCGCCCCGGCTGGCACGGCAAGGCGTGGGCCTGCCACCAGTTGGCCCAGGCCGCGCGCGGCCAGTGGCTCCTGTTCGCCGACGCCGACACCCGCCATCGGCCCGACTCAGTCTCGTCGGCGCTGGCGCTGGTGCGCGGGCGCGACCTGGACCTCCTCAGCCTGATTCCCGACATGGGCCTCAAGGGGTTCTGGGAGCGGGTGATGATGTCGGTGATTCCCCTGGTGTTCGTGGGGTGCGTGCCGCACTTCGTGTTCACCCGGACGCGCCAGCCCGTCCTGGCGGGGGCCATCGGGCCGTTCATGCTGTTCCGCCGCGAGACCTACGAGCGTTTCGGCGGCCACGAAGCGGTGCGCAGCGACATCGTGGAAGACGTGTTCATCGCGCGGTGGGTCAAGCGCGTGGGCGGGCGCATCGCCCTGGCCGACGGCGTGGACACCCTGCGCGTGGATTTCTACAACGGTTTCCGCGAGACGTGGAACGGGCTGAGCAAGAGCGCCTTCGCCGCTTTTGACTACTCGCTGGTGGGGATGCTGGCCGCCATCGCCGCCTTCGTGGCGCTGTTCCTGTGGCCCTACGCGCTGGTGTACCAGGCATGGCGCAGCGGCCTGACCGACCTGGCACACTTCTCGCTCCCCCTCACGCAGATCATCCTCGCGTGGGTGGCCATGTGGTTCATAGACGGGCGGTTCGCCATTCCTCGGCGCTACGCCATGCTGGTGGGGCTAACCGTCATCATGGCGGCGCTGTTCTGCCTCAACTCCATCGCGTCGTCGCTGTTCGGCGCGGGCACGGTGTGGAAAGGGCGCGCGTACCAGTTCAGGCACCGCTAGGGATGACGCGCGGGGCCGGCCCAGGCCCGCAGGGGATGACCTGCCGCACAAACGGCAGCGCGTGGAGCCTCTCGGCGACGTGCGCAACCGCCTGCGGCAGGGTCAGGACATGTACATTCGGGCCGGCGTCTATGGTGAAGTAGCACGGCAGCCCCTCCGACCGCCACCGCCACACTTGGCGGATGAGTTCCACCGTGGCGGGCAGCCAGTAAAGCAGGGGCGGCGCCGAGGTGAGCATAATCGCGTGCATGGACAGGGCGTCGGCTTCGGCCAGGACGCCCAGCGCATGGAAGTCGCGCTCCAGGATGGCGCGCCGGACGGCGGGCAACGTCCCTTCCACCTGGCGTAGCCGCGCCGCAAACAGCGGGCTGGACGCGGCCCGCTCGTGCCCCTTCGCCGAGGGCACCGCCTTCGGCTCGGCGCTGACGATAGCCACCAGATCGCGCACATCCCAATGCTCCGGCGGCGCGACCTGCACGGCATACGAGTCCTCGTCGCAGGTGCCCGCCAACCACTCGGCCCACCCGCCGATGATGGAGCGACAGGCCGACCCCGACCCAAACCGCGCCAATCGGCTCAATTCCCACTCCGACAGGCGCAGGCCCAGCGCGGCAGCCGCGGCGACCGTGAGGGCCGCAAACCCCGACGCCGACGAGGCGATGCCCGACCCTTCGGGGAACGTGTTGGCGGTCTCCACCCGCGCGCGCAGGTTGACCCCGGCCAGCGCACGCAGGCGGTCCAGGTGCGCCGAGACGCGGGCCAGCGCCGTGCCGCCCACCTCGCGCCCGTTGAGGACGAGCGCGTCGGCCTCGTAGGCAGGGGCAAACTCCGCGGTTGTCGTCGTTCGGGCCGCGTCCAGCGTCAGCGAGATGCTGCCGTTGGCGGGCAGGTTCAGCGCCAAATCCCGTGCGCCCCAGTATTTGATGATGGCGATGTTGGAGCCTGCGGTGGCGGTGGCCTTCATGGCATTCCCCTGCGCCTCACAGAGCGTAGGGCAGGTTCCCATACCTACCCCTGCCCCGGCGGCTACGAAAAACCGCCCTACGAACTCGGATTCACCGCGGAGCGCGCCGAGACCACAGAGGTTTACCCTGAAATCTCGGCGCTCTCACCGGTCTCTGCGGTGAGAATCTCGTAAGAGCGTAGGGCAGGTTCCCATACCTGCCCCTGCCCCGGCGGCTATGGAAAGCCGCCCTACGAACTACATTTATTCCACATTCGCGTGGATTCGTGCCATTCGCGGATAGCGGTTAGCCTCCGGCGGCTATGGAAAGCCGCCCTACCGACTACATTTGTTCCGTATTCGTGTGGATTCGTGTTATTCGCGGATAGCGGTTGGCCTCTGCGCCCCGCAGGTCCGCCGCACCACCAGATACACCGGCAGGATTTTGCGCACCGGCTCGGTCAGGTTGCCGTTGACGGCTTCTAGCAGCAGCGTCGTCGCCTCGCGCGACAATTGGCCCAGGTCGCCGTGGATGGTGGACAGGCCAATCAGCCGGTGCGACGCGATGGCAATGTCGTCAAACCCCACCACGGCCAGGTCTTCGGGCACGCGAAGGCCCAGCGACGTGGCCGCATCAATCACGCTCAGCGCCATCACGTCGTTGGCCGCAAACACCGCCGTCGGGCGATTCTTCATCCGCAGCAGCAGGTCAGCGGCCGTCCGGGCCACTTCGGGGTGATAGTCGCCCCAGCCGATGAGTTCCGGATCCGGCTCAATCCCGTACTCGCCCAGCGCCCGACGATAGCCCTGCTCCCGCTCAATGCTCGTGGATGCCCCGCGCGTCCCCCGAATGAAGGCGATCCGCTGATGGCCCAGGTCCAGCAGATGCCGCGTCGCCAGATAGCCGCCGCCCTCGTTATCCACGCCGACGAAACTCACCGAGTACTGCTCCGGGTGGCGGTTGAACAGCACCACCTTGATGCCCGCCGACGTCAGCATCTCGGCGGCCTGGCTGTCCATGCGGCTGCTGGCGATAATCACCCCATCCACACGCTGTTCAATGAGCAGGTGCACGTAGCGCTGCTCCTCATCCGGATCACGCCCCGTGTTGCACAGCATGACCATGAAGCCGGCCTGCCGCGCCAGGCTCGCCACCCCTTCCACCATTTCGGGATACGCGGGGTTGGTGATGTCGGCCAGCACCAGACCGATGAGGCGACGGCTACGGGTTACCATGCCCCGCGCCAGGGCACTGGGGTGGTAGTCCAACGCGCGAATCGCATCCAGCACCCGCTGGCGGGTTGTGGGCTTCACCACGGGGCGATTGTTCACCACGTTGGACACGGTCTTGGGGGAAACCCCCGCGAGGCGCGCCACGTCTTTGATGGTTACCGGCCGCCCCTGCGCCAAAATGTCATCTTTGGACACGCTCTCCTCCCGACGTTTCAATGCAAAGGATGATTCCGACCATACGTATTATACCGCACATGGGAACAGGCTACAAGGACGGATGATCACCTCTTGCCCAAACCCGCCTCCGTCGCTATAATGAAGCCATCGGGCCGGCGCACTGTCGCCCTGCCGAACCCAACCCTGGCGAGGAGATGGAACCATGCGCGACAATCTGGAATGGGTCCTCACACGCGGCGTCGCAGAAATCATCGTCAAGGAGGAACTGCTGCAGAAACTGCGCTCGGGCAGGCCGCTGCGTCTGAAGCAAGGGTTTGACCCCAGCAAGCCCGACCTGCACATCGGCCACGCCGTGGGCCTGCGCAAACTCCGCCAACTCCAGGACCTAGGGCATCAGGTCATCCTCATCGTCGGCGACTGGACGGCCCAAATCGGCGACCCTTCGGGCCGCGACGAGTCGCGCACCATGCTCACCCCCGAAGAGGTCAAGGCCAACGCCCAGACCTACATGGATCAGTTCTTCAAAATCGTGGATCGTAACCGCACCGAGGTGCGCTGGCAGAGCGAGTGGTTCGGCAAGTTCACCCTGGCCGACGTGTTCAACCTGACCAGCCGCTTCACGTTGGCCCAGATGATGGCCCACGAGACGTTCCGCAAGCGCTGGGAAAGCGGGTCGCCGCTGACGCTCATGGAACTCATGTACCCGCTTCTCCAGGCCTACGATTCCATCGCCATTGAGGCCGACGTGGAATTCGGGGGCACCGACCAGAAGTTCAACATCCTGGCCGGGCGCGAACTCCAGGCCATGCTCGGCCAGCGGCCCCAGGATGTGTTCCTGGTGCCCCTACTGCCCGGCACCGACGGGCGCAAGATGAGCAAGACCTTCGGCAACACCGTGGACCTGAACATGCCGCCCGATCAGATGTACGGCAAACTCATGTCCATCTCCGACGACATGCTGATGGACTACCTGACGCTGGTTACGGACATCCCGGACGAGGAACTGGAGCAGATTGCCACCGACCTGCGCGCGGGGACGGTCAACCCGCGCGACGTGAAGATGCGCCTGGCCCGCGAGGTGGTGGGCTACATCCACTCGCCGGAGGCCGCCGCCCGCGCCGAGGAGGAATTCGTGCGCGTGTTCCAGCGCCGCGAACTGCCGACGGAGATGCCGGAGTTCGCCGTGCCCGCGGGCGGGCTGAACATCGTGGATTTGATGGTGCAGGCCGGAGTAGCCGGCAGCAAGAGCGAGGCGCGGCGGCTCATCCAGCAGGGCGGTGTGCGGCTGGACGATGCCACAGTGGACAGCGTGGCCCGCCTGGTGGAGCCGCGCGAGGCCATTCTCCAGGTGGGCAAGCGCCGCTTCGTCCGGCTGAAGGGGTAGAGCGGGAGGCTCACACAAAGACACGGAGGCGCAAGAAATTTTCTCTGTGTCTTTGTGTCTTCGTGTGAGAATCAATCCGCACACAAAGACACCAAGACACAAAGGGGTTTTCCCTGTGCCTTTGTGCCTCTGTGTGAGAAAGCGCATGCCGCTATGAACGAAAATGAAATCGGCAAGATCATCGTGGACTCCGCGGTACGCCTGCACGTGGCGCTGGGACCTGGGTTGCTAGAGAGCGTATATGAAACGCTGCTCGCGCACGAGTTGCGCAAAGCAGGGCTGCGAGTCCAGCGCCAGGTCGGGGTTCCCATAGAGTACGACGGGATGACATTTGATGAGGGTTTCCGCGCCGATCTCGTGGTGGAAGACAAGGTGCTCGTTGAACTCAAGTCAGTTGAGACGGTTCACCCAGCCCACCAGAAGCAGGTGCTCACTTACCTGAAACTGACAGGCATGAAATTGGGCTACCTGCTCAACTTTGGCGCAGCCACAATGAAGGGCGGCATCTACCGGATCATCAATGGCACGATAGAATAGACAGCCTGTGAGAATCAATCCACACACAAAGACACGGAGACACAAAGGTTTTTCCCCGTGTCTTTGTGTCTTTGTGTGAGAATCCTGGACGGCTCCGGGGGCGAGTTACCCCTTCCCCACTCGCCGCTGGAACTCGTACAACTTGTTGATGGCCTCCAGCGGCGTCATGGCGCTGATGTCCAGGTCGCGCAACTCCTGCAGCACCGGGTCCGACTCCGTGAGAAAACTCAACTGCTTCGCCCGCGGCGCGCTGGGCTTGATCGCCGCCCCGTTCTGCCCCGACTCCAACTCGCGCAGCAACTCCTCGGCCCGATGAATCACCGACTTCGGCAACCCGGCCAGTTGCGCCACGTGGATGCCGTAACTGCGGTCGGCTCCGCCCGGGATGACCTTGCGCAAGAAGATGACCCGGTCGCCCTCCTCGGCCACCGCCATGCTGAAGTTCCGCACCCGCGGCAGCGTCCCCGCCAGGTCCGTCAACTCGTGGTAGTGCGTCGCGAACAGCGTCTTGGCGCGCAGGCGCGGATGATTATGGATGTGCTCCACCACCGCCCATGCGATGGAGATGCCATCGTAGGTGCTGGTGCCGCGCCCCACCTCGTCCAGAATGAGCAGGCTGGCCGACGTGGCATGGTGCAGGATGTTCGCCACCTCCACCATCTCCACCATAAACGTGGACTGGCCGGCGGCGATCTCGTCCTGCGCGCCGATGCGCGTGAAGATGCGGTCCACGATGCCGATGTGCGCGCGCTGGGCGGGGACAAAACTCCCCACCTGCGCCATCAGCACGATCAGCGCCACCTGCCGCAGAAACGTGCTCTTGCCCGCCATGTTGGGGCCGGTCAGGATGATGATTTCGCCTTCGCCGGGCACCAGCCGCACGTCGTTGGGCACGAACGGCTCGTCCTTCTGGGTGAGTTCCACGACGGGATGTCGTCCTTCGCGGATGTCAATGATGCCATCCTCGGCGACTTCGGGGCGCGTGTAGCGGTTGCGAACCGCCACCTCGGCCAGCGACGCCAGCACGTCCAACTCGGCCAGGGCGCGCCCGGTGTCCAGCATGCGCCCCCGCGCCGTCGCCAGCCGCTCGCACAGTTCCTTGTACAGGCGCGTCTCCAACTCCAGCCGCCGCTCCTGCGCGTTCAGGATGAGCGACTCGTACTCCTTCAACTCCGGCGTGATGAACCGCTCGCCGTTGACCAGCGTCTGCTTGCGCACGTAGTCGGGCGGCACGCGGTCCATGTTGGCCTTGCTGACCTCAATATAGTAGCCGAAGACCTTGTTGTAGCCCACCTTCAGCGACTTGATGCCGGTGCGCTGGCGCTCGCGCTGCTCCAGCCCCGCGACCCACTGCTTGGCGTCCCGCGAGGCCCTGGCGATGGCGTCCAACTCGTCCGAATAGCCCGGGCGAATCACCCCGCCGTTGGCCAGCGTGGCCGGCGCGTCCTCGGCGATGGCAACCTCAATGAGGTCGGCTTCGGCCTGGCATGGGTTGAGCCTGTCGCGCAGCGCCGCCAGCGGATGGCCGCCGGGCAACCCCGCCAGAATCGCATCTA
Organism: Chloroflexota bacterium; assembly: GCA_014360805.1. Lineage (NCBI taxonomy): Bacteria > Bacillati > Chloroflexota > Chloroflexota bacterium. Next base: position 21,211 of record JACIWU010000041.1, on the reverse strand, counting down.
GCGCGGCGGCCACGTCGGGCACGCGGCGCAGCGCCCGCGCCAGGCCCAACAAGTCGCGCGGCGTGGCGATCCCCTGCGCCAGGCGGTTGGTCAGCCGCTCCAAATCCCCCACCCCGCCCAGCAGTTCGCGAATCTTCATGCGCTGCGGCGTGGCGTTGTACAGCGCCTCCACCGCGTCCAGTCGCCGCTCAATGGCTGCCTTCTCCACCAGCGGCTGGAGCAGCCACTGCCGCAACATGCGCCCGCCCATGGACGTGCGCGTCAGGTCCAGCACGCCCAGCAGCGACCCTTTCACCGCGCCGGTGCGGAGCGTCGCCACCAGTTCCAGGTTGCGCCGCGTGGAGGCATCCAGCGTCATAAAGTGCGAGGTGCTGTAGGTCGTCAGCGAGTCCAGATGCGCCAGCGCCGCCTTCTGCGTCTCCTGCAGGTACTGGACGATGGCGCCCGCGGCGCGGATGGCCTGGGGGAGGCCCTCGCAGCCAAAGCCGGCCAGCGTGCCCACGCCGAAATGCTGGAGCAGCGCCTCCCGCGCCGTCTGCACGTCAAAGCGCCAGGCGTCCCATTCGGTGATGGGACACTCCACACCGCGAAGGGCTGCCCGCTCGGGCGCGTCGGGGCGGGCGGGGATGAGGCATTCGGCGGGTTGCAGGCGCGCCAGTTCTTGGAGCGCCTCCTGCATTGCGTCGTCGCCCGAGAACTGCGTCGTCGCAAACTCGCCTGTTGTGATGTCCACGTAGGCAAGGCCGGCCCGCCGGTCTTCCAGCGTCAGCGCCGCCAGGAAGTTGTTGCGCCGCTCGTCCAGCAGCGTCGGCTCTACCACGGTGCCGGGCGTTACCACCCGCACGACTTCGCGCGCCACCAGCCCCTTGCTCTCCTTGGGGTCGCTGACCTGCTCCACGATGGCGACCTTGTAGCCGGCCCCGATCAGTTTCGCCAGATAGCCATCCACCGCGTGGTACGGGACGCCCGCCAGGGGCACGCGCTGGTCTTTGCCCACGGGCCGCGAGGTCAGCACGATGTCGCAGACCTGGGCGACGGTCTTCGCGTCTTCGTCAAACGTCTCGTAGAAGTCGCCCAGGCGGAAGAAGACGATGGTATTCGGAAATCGTTTCTTGATGGCGAGATACTGTCGCCGAACGGGTGTGGACATGGCCGCTCCTGGCGCGCCGGGCGCGATCGGTGATAACCTATTCTAGCGGCGAGCGCCAAGCCCGTCAAAACGCGGCGCGCAAGCAGCCCAATTCATGTAAGACACGGATGTGAGGGTAGCACCTCACAGCGCCGAAACCCTCTCGCCCTGGGCGCCCGCTGCCCCTCCACGTCTCACCACGGGAGTTCGCAGCCCTCCATCCACACGGCGTCCAGGTTCTCCAGGTCGGGCGGCGTCAGGTTGGCCCACTTGTCCACGACTACATCCACCACGGCGGGCCTGCCCGATTTGACGGCGCGCTCCAGCGCCGGCGTGATCTGCGACGGCTCCTCCACCCGCTCGCCGTGGCAACCCATCGCCCGCGCCACCAAATCGTAGCGCACATCGTCAAAGTCCACGCCGATGTAGCGCGCGTCGTAGGCCGCCATCTGCGCGCCCTTGATCATCCCCCACTGCCCATCGTTGACGACGACCACGACGAACGGCAACTTCAGCCGCGCCGCCGTCTCCAACTCCTGGATGTTGAGGCCAAAGGCCCCGTCGCCGCAGATGGCATAGACCGGGCGGTCGGGCGCGGCCAGTTTCGCCCCGATGGCGAAGGGCAGCCCCGTGCCCAGTTGGCCCGAGTCGGCGGCCCATAGAAACGAGCGCGGCGCGTACACGCGGTTCAGGTAGTGCGCCCACACGTTGGTATTGCCGCCGTCCACCACCGTGATGGCGTCGCGCGGGAAGAAGGCCCGCACGTCGCGCATCAGGCGCAGCGGGTGGATGGGCTTCCGATCCGACGCGGCATCGGCGGCGAACTGCGACAGCCAGGCGTCCTGGGTGGCGCGATACTCGGCCATGTCGGGGCGTTCGGGGATGGGCTTCGTGAGGCGCTTGACCGCATCAATCAGCGCGCGCAGGGTCGCCTTGGCGTCGCCGATGAGGGCCAAATCCACCGGCCGATTCAGCCCCACCACCTGCGGCTCAATGTCAATCTGAATCAGTTTCTGCGCATCGGGCTCGCCCCAGTAGGGCGGTTGGCCCCAAAAGTCCACATCGCCCAACCGCCCGCCGACCAGCAGCACCACGTCGGCCATCGCCTGCGCCCCCAGCGCGCCGAACCCGCCAGGAATCAGGCACAGGGGATGATCCTCGGGGATGACGCCGCACGCGCCCTGGCTGGTGGTAACGGGCGCCGACAGATACTCGGCCAGTTCGCGCACCTCGTCCCACGCGCCAGAACGAAGCGCGCCGCCACCCGGATGAATCAGCGGGCGCTCGGCCTCCACCAACATCCGCGCCGCCTGCTCTATCAACTCGGCCTGCGCCACGGGCCCACGGTCGGCGCGGTAGCGGGTCGGCGGGGCGATGTCCAACGACTCCTCGTCGCCGGTCCCCACCATCACGTCCACGTGTAAATCCAGGTGCACCGGCCTGGGCCGCCCCGACACCGCCGCGCGGAAGGCCGCGTGCACCAGTTCGGGGATGCGTTTCCAGTGGGCCACCCGCGCGCTCCACTTGGTAATCGGCTGGAACAGGCCGATTTGATCCAGCGACTGCATGGAGCCGCGCTCCGGATACGACTTCCAGGTCTGGTTCTGGGCCGTGAGCACCACCATCGGGATGGAGTCGGCCCAAGCCGCGTACACCCCGGGCACCAGATCCGCAGCCCCAGGCCCCACCGTGCCCATGCACACGCCCGGCTCGCCCGTAACGCGGGCATAGGCGTCGGCCATGTGCGCGGCGGCCTGCTCGTGCCGCGTCATGATGAACTGCAGACCCGCGTCGCCCCCGAAGCGGCGTATGGCGTCCAGAATCGGGCACAACTGCCCGCCCGGGATGCCGAACACAAACCGCACGTTCTCCTGAATCAGGCATTTGACCAGGACATCAGCACCCATGATCGCGCCCATCTTTACATCCTTTGCCTCCTTTGCGAGAATCCATTGGTTGCGGCGCTGGCGTGCGCCGATCAGTCTAGCACCGGGAACGTGATGCCGCCGTGGGGGAAGGCGCGAACCGTGGCCCCCTTCGGAAGCCGACGGCGGGCGAGGGCAATGGCCGCCTCGGGCGTATCGGCGAACTCCACGAACGGGAGATTGCCGCGCACCTCGGCAGGGATGGTCGGCGCGTAGATGACCAGCGTGGCGTGGCGCATGGCCTGCAAGGCAAAGTACAGGAAGAAGCGATCCTCCTCGCCCATGCCGCGCATCTTCATCTTCGGGACAACCTTCAGCAGAAGCGGAGCCAGCACCCGCAGCGCGCCCCGTCCCAATGGCAACCTCCGACTGGCCAGCCCGAATACGCCCACCCCTTCGTCGGCCTTCACCAGCGTGATGAGGACACCGCCACGCCGCACGGCGCGAATCGTATTCGCGAGCGCCTTCACCCCCTGGCGCAAATCCTGATTCATGGGATTGGAATCGGTGATGACTACATCGGCGGGGGCAGGCACCGCCACGCCGTAAAGAGCCGCGCTCGTGCGGACACCTTCGCGGTGAGCGGCGATGAAATCCCCCGACACCACCCGCACCACCCGCTGGCGGCTGTCCAGCACGGCGTTGACGACGAACGCGGGTTGCTTGAGCATACGCCCGGCCTCCTCCAAGTCCAAACGCATGGGGTTGCGCTCAATGGGCTGCCCCACCATGTTGAAGGTGGCCGGCGTGCAATTCAACGCGTGGTTGCGGGCGATGGTCTCGCGGGCCGCAACTCCCGGCACGATGTTCTTGAACCCGCCGCCGAAACTGGCGATGATATGCGGCTCAATGCAGCCGACGGAAACTACCAGATCGGCCTCGGCGACGGTCTTGTGAATCCGCACCGGTGTTCCCCGCTGCGTAACGCCCAGGAACGCCTGTTTGGCGGGATCGTCGCCGTCCGGGTTTTCCCAACGCAAGCCGGCGAAGTTGTCCGGCCCGACCCGAGCAGCCAGTTCGGCCTCGGTCATGGGCCTGTGGACGCCCAGGGCCGGCACCAGCGTGATGTCGCCTCGGGCCACGCCCGCCGCTTGGAGTTCCGCAAGCGCCGCGCCCACCAGCACGGCGGCCGGCGTCGGCCGGCTGCCGTCGTCCACCACCAGCGCCACTTTCATCCCGGCGTGGGCCAGTTCTCGCAGGCGCGGCGAGCCGAACGGCTGCTGCAAACTCCGCCGCGTCTCTTCGGCGGCGTCGGGCGCTGGCGGAAGCGAGGCCGGTTCATGAATGCCAACCAAAGTCCAGTTTTCGGGCAGTTGAAGGGGCAAAATCTCCCTTCCCCAGGGCATTTCCAGGATCCGACCGTTCATCGCATGACTCCTTATGTAAACTCCTCGGGCCGGGTTAGGGGGCAAAGCCGGCGCTAGTACCAGACCTTATCCATCCGCACGCGCCCCCCGTCCTCAAAGGCAACACCCTCCATCTCCAACAACGCCCGCTTCATGGGCAGGCCGCCGCGGTAGCCGCCCAGGCTCCCGTCCGAGCGCACGGCGCGGTGGCAGGGGATGACGATAGGGAAAGGATTGCGGGCCAGGGCCGTGCCAACCGCCCGCTCCGCCCGTGGCGCTTGCAGATGCGCGGCGATGCGGGCGTAGGTGCTCACCCATCCGCGCGGAATACCAAACTCGGCCACCAGCACCTTTCGCTGGAACTCCGCGCACTGCTCCAGGAGCAGCAGGTCCAGGTCAAAGACGACCGGCTCGCCCGCCAAATACGCCTTTATGCGAGCGGCCAGTTCCGCAATGGGGGAATCGGATGCAGCCTTAACGACCGGCAATCCGCGGGGCAATTCGTTGGGCAGGTAGATGCGGATGACGCGAGGGCCATTCGGAGTGCCCAGCCACGCCAGGCCCAGCGCCCCGAAACGAGAGGGGATGCGCATGTACGCAGGCAATTCCATCGCCTACCTCCTGCGCCAAGTCTAGCGAACCCGACGGGAAACGTCAAACGCCGGTGCGGTGGAGTAGGCCGCGCGCCGCGCGTCAGAAGCCCGGCCGTCCGCTACACCTTCGCTTCCACCTGGTCCAGTCGCAGCGACAGCACGCGCGACACGCTGTCGGCGCCCATAGAGACCCCGTAGATGGTGCTGGCCGCCTCAATCGTCCCGCGGTTGTGGGTGATGACGATGAACTGCGTTTCGCGGGCCAGTTCCTCCAGCACGGCGCGGAACCGCCGCACGTTGGACTCGTCCAGCATGGCGTCCACCTCGTCCAGGATGCAGAACGGGGCGGGGCTGACCTTCAGGATGGCGAAGATGAGGGCCGCGGCGGTCAGGGCGCGCTCGCCTCCCGACAGAAGCGCCAGGCTCTGCGTGCGCTTGCCCGGCGGTCGCGCCACGATGTCCACCCCCGAAGCCATCGGGTTGTCGGGGTCGGTCAGCGTCAGCCGCGCTGTGCCCCCGCCGAAGAGTTGGGTGAAATAGACCGTGAACTGCTCGGCCACGGCCTCAAAGGTGCGGATGAACGCGTCGTTCATCATGCGGTCCAGTTCGGCGATGGCCGCCCGCAGCGATTTGTCGGCCTCCTGGAGATCCTCGGACTGCGCGGTCAGGAAGTTGTAGCGTTCCAGCGTCTCGGCGTATTCGGTGGGCGCGGTGGGGTTGATAGCGCCGAGCCTGCGAATCTGCCCGCGCACCTGCTGAATCTGCTCCTCCAGGCCTTCGGGCAGGGCCTCCACCTCGGGCAGCGAACTCACGATGGGGCGGAGCGGCAGCGGGGGCTGGGCGGGAAGCCCCTCGGCGATCTCCACATCAATCAGGCCGAGGTCGCTCTCCATCTGGCGCTTGAGGGCGGCCAATTCGTCGCGGCGGCGCTCCATCTCCAGCAGCGCCTGGTTGTGGGCCTGTTCGGCCTCGCGCAGGGTGGCGCGTTCCTTCTGGATGCGCGCCTCCGAATCCATCTGCGCGGCCTCCATCTCGCCCAGGCGCGCCTCGGCCGGGGCGATCTCCGCCGCGAGGGCTTCCAGTTGGGCCGCCAGCGCCTCGGCCCGCGCCCGCAGGTCGCGCTCGGCGGCTTCCAATTCGTCGCGCTCCGTCTGCAGCGCCTGCAACCTGTCGCGGCGGCTGTGCAGTTGCCCGTCCAGTTGCGCCAGCGACTGCTGGTGGCCGCGCACGATCGCCTTGTGGTTCTCCACATTCTGCTCGGCCAGCGACACGGCAGCCCTGGCCTCGGCCAGCGGCACGGCCAGCGAGTCGGGCATGGCGTCCAGCGAGGCTTGGAGTTCGGCCAGACGGCCCCGCGCATCGGTCTCGCGCTGGGCCAGCTGCGCCAGGTCGTCGCGGGCCTGGGCTTCCTTGTCCGCCAGGGCTTCCAGGTTCTGATCCAGTTGGTGAACAAGGGCCTGCCGCCATTCCACTTCCTGGGCCTTCTTGTCGGCCTGGCGCTGAAGCCCGGCCAGGGAAGCGCGCGCCTGCGTCTGCTTGGCGGCGAGGGCATCCATCTCGCGCTGGGCCTGCGCCAGTTGGTCGCGGGCGGTCTGCTCGGCCTGGGCCGCGGACTGCAGCGCCGATTGCAGCGCCTCGCGTCGCCGGCCCAGGTCGCGCAGGGCGGTCTCCAGTTCGGCCCGCTCGCGCTGCCGCGACAGGAGCCCCGGCGTCTTGCGGGTTTCGGCGCCGCCGGTGATCGCGCCCGTGGAGCGGACAAGTTCGCCGTCCAGCGTTACGATTTGGAACGCGCCGCGCATCTGGCGGTACAGGTCGCGCGCGGCCTTCATGCCCTCCACCACCACGGTGTGGCCCAGCAGCAAATCCAGCACAGGAGCCAACCGCGCCGGCGCCTGCACCAAGCGCGCTGCAACACCCAGCACGCCCGGCAATTCGGGCGGCTTCACAGGCGCAGGCGTGCGCAGCGTTTCCAGCGGCAGGAACGTGGCGCGCCCCGCCGACTCGCGGCGCAGGTACTGGATGGCCCGCTCGGCGTCGGCCCATGTCTCGGTAATGATGTCCTGGACGTGGGCGCCCAGGGCTGTCTCTATGGCCTTCTCCAACTCGGGCGGCGCCTGAATCTGGTCGGCCACCACGCCCAGCGCGCCACGCAGATGGCCCTCGCGCGCGGCAGCGAGCACGGCTCGCGTCCCAGCGTACAGCCCCGCGCCCTCGTCCTGCATGCGGCGGAGCATGTCCAGCCGCGCCTGTGCGGTTGCGGCCTCTTCCCGCACCCGTGCCATGTCCTGTTCGGCCTGGCGGGCCTGGGCCTGGGCGGCCTGGATGCGCTGCTGGGCCTGCGCCACGGCGTCGCGCACGCGGGCGGCTTCCTGCTCCAACTCGGCCAGCGCCTGCTGCAGCGCCTCCTGCTCGGCGCGCGCCGCCTTCAGTTCGCCCTGCTGCGCGGCCATGGCGGCCTCGTGGCCCTGTTTCTCGGCGAGTTGCTCCTTGCGCCGCTCGGCGAGTTGTGTCAGGCGGTTGCGGCGGTCGGCGGCCTGCGTCGCGATCTCAAACAGTTCGTTCTGCAGCGCGGTGATCTGCGACAGGATTTCCTGCCGCGCGCGCTGCTGGGACTCGTGCTCGGCCTCCACGCGGCGCAGGGCGGCAATGGCCTCCTCCCTTTCGGCCACAAGGGCCTGGAGATGCGACTCGGCGGCGCGGAGGCGTTCGGCCTGCGCGGCGCGGCTGGCTTCCAGCGGGGCCATCTCCTCTTGCGCCTCCGCGAGCAGCCTGCCCACCAGGCGCAGACGCTCCTGGCGCACGGCCCAATCCCGCTGGACGGCCTCGGCGCGCGTGTGCAAGTCGGCGCTGTCCCGATGCCACTGGGCCAGTTGCTGGCGAAGGGCGTTCTGATCCGCGCGGGCCGACGCCGCCTGCGCTTCCAGGCGTTCCAGCCGCGCCTGGGCCTGCTGGAGGGTCTGCCGCGCCTGATTCAGCGTTTCGCGGGCCTGTTGCAGCGCACGGCTCCCCTTCCGCCAGCGGTAGCCGTACCAGACGCGCAGCAAGTCCTCCAGTTCTCGGTTCAGCGCATGGTACACCTCGGCCTGCTGCGCCTGGCGGCGCAGAGTCTTCAGGCGCGGCTCAATCTCGGCCAGGATGTCCCGCACGCGCACCAGGTTCTGCTCGGTCGCCGCCAGTTTAGCGAGGGCCGCGTCGCGCTTGGACTGATAGAGCGTGATGTTGGCGGCTTCCTCAAAGAGCGTCCGCCGCTCCTCGGGGCGCAGCGAGAGGGCCGCGTCTATGTGCCCCTGCCCGATGACAATGGAGTTGCGCTTGGTCAGGCCGCTCTTGGCGAGAAGTTCCGTAACGTCCTTCAGGCGCACGCGGCTGCCGTTGATGGTGTACTCGTTCTCGCCCGAGCGATAGGCGCGGTGGGTAATTGTAACTTCGCTGAAATCCAGGGGAAGCCAGCCATCGGAGTTGTCCAGCGTCATGCTGACCTGGGCCATGCCGACGCGGGCGCGCTGGGAACTGCCGTGGAAGATCATGTCTTCGGTGCGCTTGGCGCGGAGGAGACGATAGGATTGCTCGCCCAGAACCCAACGGACGGCATCGGCGATGTTGCTCTTGCCGCTGCCGTTGGGGCCAACGATGGCGGTGATGCCATCGTTGAATACGAATTCAGTCTTGGATGCGAACGTCTTGTAGCCCTGAAGTTCCAGCCGCTTGAGACGCAATCTGCCCTCCGCACAGGTCAACGCGGGGTATCGGCGCTCCTGGGGCAAACGACGACGACGCAGAATCCTGCCAGGTACGTCGCGCAACGTGAGGAGGCACCTACCCGTCAGGCACAAGTATATGTGCGGAAGGGCCGATTGTCAACGCGCGCACGCCCCGCCGCGCGGTCGCGCACGAGGGCGCGCAGATTAGGCGCCTCACCGCACAAGCGGCGTACTCCGCGAGCCTCCCCTCCCCGCCCGCAATCTACACCGTGCCGGCCAGCGCCACCATCGCGCGGAACGTCCTGTACGCGGTCTCCATGTCCGGCGCTGTGAACTCCAGCGTCAGGCCGTCGGTTCGGCGGCTGCCGGGAATCAGCGCGGCCATGTCGGCCTGGGCCAGGCGCTGGAACACGGCCCGCACCTCCACGGGCGTCGCCACCACGAACGGCGCCACCCTCTTGCGCATGGCGCGCTCGGCAGCCTCTCGTATCTGCCGATGCGCCACATCGGGATGCAGGCAGCGCGCCGCCTTCCACCCCACGCCCTCCTTGACGATGACCGTCTCTATGTCGCCAAGCAGCGCGCGGGCTTCCTCGGTAACCGCACGGTCGCCGGTTACCAGCACCACCGGCACGCCGTAGGCTCCGGCCACGGCGGCGTTCAGCCCCGTCTCGCCGACGGCCTGCCCGTTCAGGCGCAACTCGGTAACGATGCTCCCCGCGTAGGTATGCGCCAGCACGCCCCCGCCCGTGCCCATGCGCGAATGGTAGCCCACGAAGAAGACCGCGTCCACATTCGGGCCGATGCCCTCCATCATGCTCAAGGGCTTGGGGCTTCCCGAGATGAGTTCGGCGGCAGGGTTCAACTCCTCCAGCAAGATGTTGGCCATCCCCCCGTGGCTGTCGTTGACCACTACGCGGGTGGCCCCGCCCGCGAGCGCCCCCTCAATGGCCGCATTGGCGTCGGCGGTCATCAACTTGCGGAAACGGTCGTACTCTTTGTGCGTGGCGGTAACGTGATCGGTTGTAACCACGCCGGAGATGCCTTCCATGTCCACCGAGATCAGAACGTTCATCGTGCATCACTCCGCAGGGTTTGGACTCGCAAGTCATCGGGAACCCGGGAACGTTCCCGCGCTCGCGGCAGAACAACGCTCTTATATCACCCGACGCGGGTACTGTCAATTGCCCAGGCAAAACAAAACCAAGGTGCGACGCACTTTCGGAAGTGCGTCGCACCTGTGCCCACGGCGCGACCAACAAACTTCGGAACCGACACACCAACCCAGGTCTTCGCCACACGATTTCCACCGAAAGAGACACTCGACCGGCAAAACAAAAGCAGCCCCGATGTCAGGGGCTGCTTTCGTACATTGCCCAAACCGCTATGGCCAAACAGGAGGTCAGGCGCGGGCTGCGGCAAGGCTCCTCTGGTACATCGGGCACGCCTCGCAGGCGGGAGACAGCCTGCCGGTGGCCAGTTGCTTCGCGAGCCAGCAGGGCAGATCGGGCCGCCGCACAGCCGGGCAGTCGGCCTTGTCCTCGGCGCTGCACCCCTTGACATCCCAGCACGCCTGGGGACCTGCAGCCTCGGCCATCGCGCGGGCCAGGGCCTCCTTCTTCTCGGCCTCCAGGGCGCGGGCTTCCTCGCGTTGCACGTAGGCGCTCACGCCCCACGACAGGAGCACCATCACCACGATGGGCACCCCCAACCGCAACACAAACAACCCGATTACCGCAAGTACCGTTTCCATCGCCGACCTCCTAAAATCTTTCACCGCCCCCGAGGGCGCACTACACGGCCTACAATCTTCTGTTCCGCCTATAGGATACCCGATGCAGCCGCGAAAGGCTATCGGGTCTTATGTCCATTCTCCAATGGGCAGAACTCCCCATGCCCCACGTCCGCAGTACCCGCGTGCGGGGAGGCCCAATGGGGGATTCTCCCGCCGCAAAATGGACGCAATTCCGTATGGAATTCCACCGCTCGCTGTGGTACGCTAGAAGTGGAAAAGAGGGACGCCGATCCCTCAAACCATATAGGAGGTGGAAGATGATGACCATAATGGACGATCTGGTGATTTTGGGAATGATGCTCGTGCGCTTGGGCGTTCCTATCCTGATGATGGCGTTGGCGGCGGTGCTGCTCAACCGCGTGGACCGCTCGCCGGCATAGTCGGGAGTCGCGCCGCAAGCCCTTGAGCGCGAAGGCCCACACTCACTATATCCTGTACAGGGAGGAATTGCATGAACGCTCGTTACCATCCGAACCGCAGCCGTGCCCTGCCCAATGGGCTCATCGTCGGCTGCATCCTTGCTCTGACCATGCTGTTGGCGCTGTCGCAGGCGGCGCTGGCCCAGGAACCCGCCCCGACATACAAGGGGCCCGACCAGTGCGCCGCATGCCACTCGGCCGAGGCGCGAGCCTGGCAGAACTCCACCCACGCCAAGGCCACATCGTCCGTCCCGCCGGACGCTGACCGCGCCTGCCTGCGGTGCCACACCACCGCCTTCAACGCATCCGACGGCACGTGCGCTTACAAAGACGTGGAGTGCGAAGCCTGCCACGGGCCCTATGTGGAGGGCCACCCGCGCAGCACGTTGATGAAACTTCCCACCGACTCCGCCGCGTGCCAGGAGTGCCACGCGAAGACCTACGACCAGTGGGAAACCACGCCCCATGCCCAGATGAACGTCCAGTGCATCGGGTGCCACAACGCCCATTCGCAGGCCCTGCGGCTGCCGGCAGAGCAACTCTGCACGTCGTGCCACCGCGCCAAACTGGAATCGTTCCCCCACACCGAGCACGACAGCCTGGCCATTGCGTGCACGGTCTGCCATGTCCCCGTCAAACGCTCGCGCGAGGCGGGGGTGAGCCTGGTGAGCACCAAAGGCGGTGACAACGCGCCCGACCACAGTTTCGCGCCGCCGGCCGAATCCTGCGTCGGCTGCCACGCCAAAGGCACCGTGCCCACCACGTCGGGCACTGCGGCCCAGGCCGATCCGGCCAAGGTCCTGGCCGACCAACTGGAGGCCGCGGAGCGCGCCAACGGCACCCTGCGCAACCTGGCCATTGTAACCTTGGGCGTGGGCCTGGGCATCGGCGGCGTGCTGGGCGTGGCCCTCATCCTGCTCATCGGCTACATCACGCAGAAGAGGGGCAAGCCATGGACAGTCTAGACAAAACCCGAATCTCCCGGCGAGACTTCCTGAGGAGCCTCGGCCTGGGCGCGGCTGCGGCTGCGGCGGCGTCCCTGCTGCCCGAGACCACCGCGCTGGCCGCCGAAGCGCCCGCGGGCCCCACCTGGGGCATGCTGATTGACCTCACCCGCTGCACGGGTTGCAACTCCTGCGCGCTGGCGTGCAAGGAAGCCAACGGCTTGCCGCAGATACCGGGGAGGTTGCCCGCTGCCCTGGAAGCCGACACCTACACCTTCGTGGAGGCGTTCCAGGTGGCCAATCTGCGCGGGGAGATCGTTACTCGTTATGTCAAGCGGCAGTGCATGCACTGCCTGGAGGCCGCGTGCGTGTCGGCCTGTCCTGCCGCCGCCATGCACAGCAGCGGCGAAGGCCCCGTCATCTACCGGGCCAGCCGCTGCCTGGGATGCCGCTACTGCGAGGTCGCCTGCCCGTTCGCCATCCCGCGCTTCAACTGGGACAACAGCATCACGCCCACCATCAACAAGTGCTGGATGTGCTACGAGCGGCTCAAGGAGGGCGAGGAGCCTGCCTGCGTGGCGGCCTGCCCCACGGGTGCCATCCGCTTCGGCAGGCGCGACGACCTGCTGGCCCAGGCCCATGCCCGCATCGCCTCGCACCCCGACCGCTACGTGGATCACGTCTTCGGAGAATCCGAGGTCGGCGGCACCTCGGTGCTCTACCTCTCCGACGTGCCCTTTGATCGGCTCGGCTTTCCGGCGAATCTGCCGTCGGTTGCGCCGCCCAAGCAGACCGAGAAGATTCTGTACAAACTCCCCTACGTGATCTTCGGCATGGCCGCGTTCATGACCGGCACGGCGCTCTACACCCATCGGAAGCCCGCGGTCGCCGTGCCCGTGGAAGCCGACGCCGCGACCGATGCCCTGGACAAGGAGGAGTAGCCCATGGGCGAGATCGTTGCCTATCCCGCGTTCTGGATCGTGGCCGCGTTGAGCATCGGCATTCCGGTGGCGTTCCTCATCGGCGCGCGGTTCCTGGCTCTGCGCCTGGCAGGGCGTTCCCAGGGCGCAGCCGCCGCCGAGCGCATCGTCATCACCGTGCCCCGCGTGCGCTCGCCCTGGAAGGCGTTGCGCGACCTGGCGCTCATCGGCGTCATGGCCACCGGCACCGCCATCATCCTGGTGCGGTTCATGTTCGGCCTCGGCGCGGTAACCAACCTCAGCGATCAATTCGCATTGGGGTTCTGGATTGGGTTTGACGTGATGAGCGGCGTGGCGCTGGCAGCGGGCGGGTTCGTCATGGCCGCCACGGTGCACATCTTCCGCATCCGCCGCTTTGAGCCGCTGGTGCGTCCGGCCATCCTCACGGCCTTCCTGGGCTACCTGCTGGTCATCGCCGCGCTCCTGGTGGACCTGGGCCGGCCCTACAACGTCTGGCGGCCTCTGGTGCACTGGCAGTACCACTCGGTGCTCTGGGAAGTGGGCATCTGCGTCGCCACCTACACCATCGTCCTGTTTGTGGAGTTCCTGCCCGTCATCCTGGAGCGCGTGAACCAGATAGAGGCCATTACCCGACGGTTGCCCACCGTGCCCCTCTACCGCTGGCTCAAGAAGGTGTCCATCGTGTTCGTCATCCTGGGCGTGGTGCTGTCCACGCTCCACCAGTCGTCGCTCGGCTCCCTGTGGGTCATCGTCCCGCAGAAACTCCACCCGCTATGGTACTCGCTGTACCTGCCGGTCTTCTTCTGGCTGTCGGCGGTAGCGGTCGGGTTCGCCATGACCATCGTGGAGTCCAACCTGAGTTCCCGCGCCTTCAAGCGAGGACTGGAGCAACACCTGCTGGCCGAACTGGGACAGATTGCTTCGGTCGTTCTGGCGGTGTACCTGGCGGCGCGGTTCGTGGACATCACGGCGCGCGGCGCGTGGCCCCGCGCCTTTGAGCCGACGCTGCAGGCCGCGACGTTCTGGGTGGAGATCGCGTTGGGCGTGATCGCCCCGATGATCCTGTTCGCCGTGCCATCGCTGCGCCGCAACCCGAAAGTGCTTTACGGCGCGGCGTGGCTTGTGGTTCTGTTCGGCGTGGCGCTCAACCGTCTCAACGTCTCGTGGCTCGGCCTGCTGTCCTACACGGGCAACATCTACAGCCCCTCGTGGATGGAACTGGTCGTAACCGTTACCCTCTTGGGGTTCGGCGTGCTGGCCTTCTACCTGGCGGCCAAGTACCTGCCCGTCTTCCCCGAAGAGGGCGCGCACGAGACGCACTAGGTTGCCACCTTCCCCTCCTGCGGGCGGACGGCCTCCACGAAAGGCTGTCCGCCCGTTTCGCGCGGATTTTACACTTTCACCACAAGCCTCTAATCTGCCTTTCATGTAGCCGCGCCTCATTCATGATACAATAGTACCAGTTCGCGCCGCGGTGTTGCCACGGGCAGCAACCCCGCGCCAGATTGAGATGGAGGGCGGCATGCAGAAGAGAACCATCTGGATCATCCTGGTCATTGTGCTGGCGGCTGCGGCCATCTTCGGGTTCAGCCGCTGGAACGCATCCCGCACGGCCAGCAGCGCCGCGCCGCAGACATCCTTGGTGCAACGCGGAGACCTGCAGGCCATCGTGGGCACTTCCGGCACGGTGCGCGCGGCCCAGTCCATGGACCTCACCTTCGGCGTCGCCGGCACGGTGGTGGAGATTCTTGTGGCCGAGGGCGACAAGGTTACGGCAGGGCAACCGCTGGCCCGCCTGGACACGACGACGCTGGAGACGCAGGTCGCCAGCGCCGAACTGTCGCTGCGCCTCGCCGAGAAGAACCTGGCAGACCTGAAGTCCCCGCCCACGAAGACGGAAATCGCCCAAGCCGAAGCAGCCCTCGCCAGCGCCAAGGCCGCCTACGAGGCCGCCAAGGCCAAGCCGGTGGAATGGCAGATCGCCCAGGCCGAGGCCGCCCTGGAGAAGGCCCGCAAGGCCCTCCAGGATGCCCAGGCGGCCTACGACGCCGTCTCTTGGCGCCCCAATATCGCCATGCTCCCTCAGGCTTCCCAACTCCAGCAGGCCACCGAAGCATACCAGACCGCGCTGGACAACTACCGCATTGCCATGGCCAGCGTGAGCGACGCGCCCATCAAGAGCGCCTACGCCCAGATGCTCCAGGCCCAGGACGCCTATGACAAGTTGATGGCGGGACCCACCGAGGAGGAACTCCTCAGCGCGGAGGCCCAGGTAACCCAGGCGAAACTGGCGCTGGACACCGCGCGCAAGAACCTGGACAGCGCCACGCTCAAAGCCCCCTTTGACGGCACCATCACCGCCGTCAACATCATCACGGGCCAGACGGTGGCAGCGAACACCGTCGCCATGTCCATTGCCGACCTGGATCATCTCCAGATTCAGGCCAACCTGCCCGAAGTGGACGCCGTGCAGGTCAAGGTAGGCCAGCGCGCAGAAATCACCCTGGACGCCATCTCCACGCAGACCATAAGCGGCCAGGTTTCCAAGATTGCTCTCATCGGCACCGTTACCCAGGGGGTGGTGAACTATCCGGTAACCATTGACCTTGCCCCCACCGACCTGCCGGTGAAGCCCGGGATGACCGCCAGCATCAACATCATCGTAGACGAGCGGAAGAACGTGCTCATGGTGCCCAACCGCGCCATCCGTTCCCTGGGCCGCAATCAGGGCTACTACGTGGAAGTCATGGTAGAGGGGCAGATCATCCAGTTGCCGGTTACCATCGGATTGAGCAACGGCACGATGACCGAAGTTACGGGGACGGGCCTGCGAGAAGGGGATACGGTAGTGGTGTCCACCACCACGACCACCAGCGGCCGTATCCCGGGCGTGGGCGGCATCGTCGGCCCCATGGGGCCTTTTTAGGTGATCGCATCATCGCGCCGCTTTTGGCGGCCCGACGGGAGAAAGCCCTATGGCGCTGATTGAGATTGAGAATGTTACCAAAGTGTACCGCATGGGCGAAGTCCAGGTGCACGCCCTGCGCGGCGTGTCCCTCGCGATAGAGCAAGGCGAGATGGTCGCCATCATGGGGCCATCCGGCTCCGGCAAGTCCACACTGATGAACATCCTGGGCTGCCTGGACAAGCCCACGTCGGGCGTGTACCGCCTGGAGGGTGTGGATGTGGGGAGCCTGGACGACGACGCCCTGGCGCGCATCCGCAATCAGAAGATCGGGTTCGTCTTCCAGACGTTCAACCTGCTGCGGCGCACGTCGGCCCTGGCCAACGTGGAACTGCCGATGATCTACTCGGGCAACGGCAATCGGCGGCAGCGCGCGCTGAACCTTCTGGCCTCGGTGGGGTTGAGCGAGCGCGCCCATCACCTGCCCACGCAACTATCGGGCGGCGAGCAGCAGCGCGTGGCCATCGCCCGCGCCCTGGTCAACAACCCATCCATCATCCTGGCCGACGAGCCGACGGGGAACCTGGACAGCAAGGCGGGCGCCGAAATCATGGCCATCTTCCACCGCCTGAACCGCGAGCAGGGCCAGACGGTGATCCTGGTTACCCACGACCCGCTCATCGCCGCCCAGGCCCAGCGCATCATCCGCCTGCGCGATGGCCTCATCGTGGATGGCGACGACACACAGGAGGAAACCGCATGAACGTGCAAGAAAGCCTTCGCACGGCCATCACCAGCCTGTCGGCCAACAAAATGCGGTCGTTCCTGACCATGCTGGGCATCATCATCGGCGTGGCCGCCGTCATCGCGATGCTCTCCATCGGGCGCGGCGCCCAGGCAGCCATCACTAACCAGATTACCAGCATGGGCACCAACCTGCT
Organism: Chloroflexota bacterium; assembly: GCA_014360805.1. Classification (NCBI taxonomy): domain Bacteria; kingdom Bacillati; phylum Chloroflexota; species Chloroflexota bacterium. The sequence goes on along the minus strand of JACIWU010000041.1, from coordinate 4,572 downwards.
CTTCGTGCGTCCCGGCGCCGCCAGCCAGGGGGGCGTCCGCATGGCGCAGGGATCGGCGGCGACGCTGACCTACGAGGACGCGCTGGCCCTGGCCGACCCCTTGCGAGCCCCCTCGGTGGCCGCCGTCGCGCCCGAGGCGTCGGCCTTCGCCCAGGTGGTGTACCTGTCCAACAACATCAACACCCAGATCACGGGCGTTACGCCCGAGTACGAGCAGGTGCGCAACATGCCGGTTGAGACCGGATCCTTCATCACGGCGCAGCATGTCGCCGCGCGCAGCCCGGTTGCCGTCATCGGCGCCAACGTCGCCGCCGAACTGTTCAACGGCGAAGACCCCCTGGACAAAACCATTCGCATCAGCGGGCAGAACTTTCGCGTCATCGGCGTCCTGAAAGCCAAAGGCGGCACCGGCTTTGGCGTGGTGGACGACCGAATCCTGGTGCCTCTCACAACGCTGCAGAGCCGATTGGCGTCCAGCGGACGGTTCCGCGGCGGCAACACCATCCAGACCATCAACGTGCAGGTGGTCAGCGAGAAGGTAACCGATCAGGCGGTTGAGGAGATCAGCGCCATCCTGCGCGAGCGCCACAACATCCTCTATCAGGACGATTTCACCATCACGAGCCAGAAGGATACCATTGAGGCCGCGAACCAGATCACGGGCATCCTGACGGTGTTCCTGGGCGGCATCGCGGCCATCTCGCTGCTGGTGGGCGGCATCGGCATCATGAACATCATGCTGGTCTCCGTTACCGAACGCACCCGCGAGATCGGCATCCGCAAGGCCATCGGCGCTCGCAAGCGCGACATCCTGGCCCAGTTCCTGACCGAGGCCACCCTGCTGAGCGTGGCCGGCGGCCTGGGTGGCATCCTCGTCGGGTACGGCATCTCGCGGTTCATCACGGGCATCAACCTGGGCAACGCGCAGATCAGCGCCGTCGTGAGCCTGGACTCGGTGCTCCTGGCGACGCTTTTCTCGGTGGCGGTGGGGCTGTTCTTCGGGATTTTCCCGGCCCAGCGCGCCGCCGAATTGAACCCCATTGAGGCGTTGAGGTACGAGTAGCCGACAGCGAGCAATCAGCAATCAGCAACCAGCGATCAGCGGGTAGTGGGCAGCGATCAAGGCCGACTGCTGATTGCTGACCGCTGGAGCGCGAGGAGGAATGCATGAAAAAGAACGTCCTGTGGATCGTATTGGCTGTCGTCTTGATCGTGGGTGCGGGCGTGGGCGGCTACTTCTTCGGCGTGGAGCAGGGCAAGGCCCAGGCGGCCAACGTCCGCGAGCGGTTCATCGCCGAGCGGTTCGGCGCGACGGGGCAAGCCGCCCAGGGCACGCCCGGCGCCATCTTCCAGGGCGGGGCCGGTCGCACCGGCGCACTTGGGCGCGGCGCAACCGGCACCATCAAGGCCATCAACGGCAACACCCTCGTCGTGAGCACCGCCCAGCAGGAACTCAAGGTGCAGGTTACTGCCGACACCCGCATCACCTTGACCACCCAGGGTAGCCTCTCGGATCTCAGGGTGGGCGACCGCATCATCATCGGCGGCGAGACCCAGGGCGACACGATGACGGCCACGCAGATTCAGATCATCCCCGAGACGCCCTGACGGAAAGGCCGAGGAGCGGCGCTCCGAACGCGATGCCGCTCCTCCTGTTACCCCAAACACGCGCCCCGCGCTGCCGCCGACTACGGCTCAATCAGCCCCTTGCGGATGGCGTATTTCGTCAACTCAATGCGGTTGTGCAGGTTGAGTTTCTCCATGATGTTGGAGCGGTGGCGCTCCACCGTCTTGGTGCTGATGTGGAGTTCCAGGGCGATCTCCTGCGTCGTGTACCCTTCGGCGATGAGGGTGAGCACCTCGCGCTCACGCTCCGTCAGGCCGTCGTAGGTTTCCTGTTCACCCCCTTCGCGCACGCGCCGCATGTAGTCTTCCACCAGCGAGCGCGCCACCGTGGGATACAAATACACCCCACCGCTCTGCACCGCGCGGACGGCTTCGGCCAGGGCCATGGGCGCGGCCTTCTTGGGCACATAGCCCGACGCGCCCGCGCTCAATATCTCAAAGAAGTACTGCTCGTTGTCGTACATGCTCAGCACCAGGATGTTGCACTCCGGGTGCTTCTTCTTGATCTGGCGTGTCGCCTCAAACCCGTCCATGTCGGGCATCACGATGTCCATCACCACCACGTCGGGCTTCAGTTCATCGGCCAGGCGCACCGCCTCGCGTCCGTCGCCGGCCTCGCCCACGATCTGGAGTTCCGGGTCGGTCTCCAGCAACATGCGCACGCCCGCGCGGACAATGGCGTGATCATCCACCAACAGAATGCGTATCGGGCTCATGGCCCACCTCCTGCGCGAAGGGCACTTCCACCAGGATGCGCGTGCCGGCGCCTGGGCGCGAGTCAATGAGCATCGTCCCGCCCAGCCCCTCGGCGCGCTCCTTCATCCCGAGAAGCCCCCAAGCCGGCCGCGGCGACAGCGGATCCATCGCCGCCTCCGGATCAAACCCCGTGCCATCATCCTCAACCTCAAGCATCACCCGCCCGTACTCGCTCCTCAACGAGATGTGAACGCGCTTGGCATTGGCATGGCGGATGATGTTTTTGACCGATTCCTGCGCGATTCGGAACAGTTCCACCTCCAGATGAGGGGGAAGGCGCGTCTTTCCCAGCGCAAGGTTCAAATCCACCGGCGGCAGGCGGTCCCTGTTGGATTCCACCAGCCACCGCAGCGCCGCCACCAGCCCCAGGTCATCCAGCAGCGTCGGCCGCAAATCGGCGATGAGCCGGTCAATCTCGTCCATGGCCTGCAACCCGACGCGGAGCAAATCCTTGAGCCGCTGCTCGGCCAGGTGCGGATCCGACACGACGATGGTCTCCAACGCGCTCATGCCCGTAACCAGCGCGGTCAGCGCCTGGCCCATCTCATCGTGCAACTCCCGTGCGATGCGCCGCCGCTCCTCCTCTTGCGCGGCAACCACCCGCTCCAGCAACCGACGGAGCATCTGCTCGCGCCGCTGCACCTCGCGGTACAGCCAGGCCTTCTCCATTCCCACCGCCACCTGATTGGCCAGGGCCTGCGCCTGTTGAAGTTCGCGGTCTGTGAATCGCCCGGCCTCGCTCTGATTCGCAATGCTCATCACGCCGAGCACCCATCTCTCGGAGCGCAGCGGCACGCACAGCACGCTGGGAAGTTCGTCGCTCGGGGAAGCCACGCCGCGCCCAGAACGCACGACATCCTCGGCCATCTCCAGGGCCCGTGCGCAGGGTGTCTCAATGCCGGTACAGGCCTTGGTTTCCAACTTGCCGGTGGCCGGGCTTGTTACGAGGATACACCCGCACTCTGCGCCGTCAAACAGGTCCACAATCCGCGCGATCGCTTCCTTGGCCAGCGCGTCCATATCTAGGTGAGACGCCACCACGCGCGTGGTCTCCAGCAGGGCCGAAAGTTCCCTCGCCAGGCGCGACAACTGGACGGTGTGCTCTTCGGCCTCCCGTCGCCGCGCCTCTTCGGCGCGCAACGCCAGGGCCTGCGCGTCGCGCAGCGCCTGGCGTTCGGCCTGTTCAACCACCCCCAGCGCGCGGACGATGCCGTAGGCCTCCGCGGCAAGCGCCGCCGCCCGCAGGTACTGAACCGGAAGGCCCAGCACCCCGACGAACCACACCTCGTTGACCACCGAGGCAGGCCAGAGCACGCTGCGCGGGCCTGTAACGCCGTCCAGGATGGCAAACCAGATGGCCGCCCAGGCGGCAATGAGCATGTACTTCCCGAACGCGGCGCCCAGTTTGGGGACCATCTCCCGCCGCTGCAACCAGAACGCATAGGCCACCAGCGCACCCGCAGGCAACCCCAGCGTGTAGCGCGCCCACACGTCGGCGGCCCGCGTCCAGGTCCCCGTGTCCGCCAGGGCCAGGCGCATGACGACCGCCCCCACCAGCCACAGCCCCGCCAGCCCGGGCAGAACCCACCGCCGCTTGTCGTGCTGCGGCTCCACCTGTCGCCATACCACCAGCCCGTAGGCCATAAGCAACAGGCACGCGCCCACGAGCAGCGCGAGTTGCGGCACGCCTGTGCTCTCGGCCGCCGGCGCCCCGGGCGATAGCCGGTCAAGCGCCGCCACATCCAGCCACTTCTTCAGCGCGCGCAGGAACGCTGCCGCCGCCAACAGCGCCAGGGGCCGACGGTAGGGGTAATCCTGAGCGCGGCCCATCTGTAACACCACAGCCAGGCCCAGCGCAAAAAACGCCAACCCCGATACGAAATAGGCTAGACTCATGCTCGGAAGCCCTGATTCCGCCATCCGTTCCGCTCCCATGCCTCATCGCAGATCGTGCATCATCGCACAAATGCAGTATAGCGCGCTTTCGGTCCAAGCGCAACAGCCCCGCCAGCCCGCTCCCTTTCGGTTCGGGGGGCAACGCCAAGACCCCGAGGGCCTCCGAGGCCCGTTGTCTGCAGACACGTAGGGCGGCTTTCCACAGCCGCCGCCGAGGTGCGACGCACTTTCGGAAGTGCGTCGCACTTGCTTGAGGCTTCCCCTCGCCCTGCCTCGCGGGGAGAGGGTTAGGGT